>JAUSKV010000358.1 GCA_030646745.1 Sulfurimonas sp.
AGTCGAGTAAATATCTGCTGTTTATAGCAATTGTAAATGGTATTGTAAATCCAGTAGAAAAATTTATTTCTGTTTTTGCTTCTATGTTGTCATCACTTAATGATTCAAAAGTAATTAAATCATTAAAAAATGTAATTTTAACATCTGTTGAAATCGTTGTAATCTGTTTTATAGATTCTATCATTAAAGATTTTGGTAATATTAAATTATTAGCAATTTCTTTAGGAATTATTCTTGAATATTCTGGAAATTTCCCATTTATGAGTTTTGTAAAAAAAGTGTATTGATCTGAATGAATTATAAGATTCGTTTGATCATAATAGAGTTCAATATTATCAAAAAATAATTTTTGAATCTCAACTATTGCTTTTCTTGGAAGTATAATTGATAATTCTTCAGAACCTTGATTAGTAATACTTACAACGGCTAATCTGCGAGTGTCAGTTGATGCAAAATTAATATTATCTTGTTTTATATCTATTAATGCACCGTTAAGTTCAAATTTTGGATTATTAATATCAATTGCCGGAGTTATTTTTTTAAGTGAATCTATGAGTGAGTGAGAATCTATTGAAATACGAGATTTATCTTCATAGCTAGGAAATTCGGGAAATTCGTTATGAGAAAAAGTTGGCAGTTTAAATTTTGAGTGAGATTGAGAAATATATAAAATATCATTTTTTACTTCTAAACTTATTTCACCATCTTTTAAAATTCTAATAATATCTATAAATTTTTTACCATTGGCTGTCGTGCTACCCTCTGATATTACATTTATTTTGTCAGTTGTTACCAAATAACCTATTTCATAATCAGTAGCTTTGAGAGTTAATATTGAATTAGATACATTTAAAAATACATGTGATGTAATTTGTGAAGTATCTTTTTTTTCTAAAAAAGGTTGAGCATGGTTTAAAATATTTTCTATAATTGATTTTGAAACCGTAATTTTCATCTTAAATCCTATATATTTATTATAATTTTAGTATGTAGTAGTAGGTGTCTGTGAAAATGTGAATAACACTTATTCACTCCTATTTCAAGGGTCACAACTGTAACTCTAATACAAGCCTCTCTTTTCACACTTACTCACTTTATGAATTATATCTTTTTTTTTATATTTTATGAAGATGATGTTATTTTATTTGTTAATTCTTCAATTTTCACTTTAAAATCTTCATCATTTTTCATAAGTTCACTTATTTTTTTAAGCGTGTGGCTAATAGCCGTATGGTCTTGCATGCCGAAGTATTGGGCGAGTTGAGGCATTGTATTTTGTGTGAGTTCACGACAAAGGTATATTGCAATTCTTCTGGCATAAACGAGATTTTTGCTTCTACCTTTTGAGCGAATTTCACTTGGTTTTATATTTAAATCTTTTGAAACACTCTGCACAATTAAGTCAAGCGTTATATTTGCACGGTTTTCTTGAAGCTGATCTTTTAACACATTTTTAGTGAAAGCTAAATCAATATCTACATTGATTAGCTGAGAATAAGCATGAAGCTTAGATAAAATACCCTCTATTTCACGCACATTGCTATCAATTACGGTTGCAATATAATTTATAATATCTTTGGAGAGTTTTACTTTATTGAGTCTGCATTTATTTTCAATAATCGCAATTTTTGTCTCAAGTTCCGGCGGATGAATATCTGCAACTAATCCATGTTCAAAACGGCTTCTAAGTCTCTCTTCTAGCCCTGCAATTTTTTTAGGGTGTTTATCTGCTGTTAAAATTATCTGTTTGCCTGCACCTTTAAGGGCTTCAAAAGTGTGAAAGAACTCCTCTTGTATTCCCTCTTTGTTGCTCAAAAACTGAATGTCATCTATAAGAAGTACATCACATTTACGATATTTCTCTTGAAATCGCTCCATAGTTTTATTTCTTAAATGTCTTATAAAATCGTTTAAAAACTGCTCAACAGTCGTGTAAATAACAATTTTTCCCTGATTCTGCAGTACATTGCCGGCAGCCTGCATAAGGTGTGTTTTGCCAAGTCCTACCCCGCCATAAATGAAAACAGGATTATAAAGAGTTCCCGGTTTTTCACTTACACTTTTAACGGTCGCATAAGCAAATTGGTTTGAGCCACCAACCATAAAGTTATCAAAGGAGTGAGATGGATTCAAAAGTGAGTGCTGCGTTTTTTCTTCAGTAGGTTTTTTACTTTTTTTACTGTCTATCTGATTTTTCAGTGTTATCATAACACTCACTTTTGACCCTGTTTTTACTTCAAAAAGATGCGCTATCTTCTCTGTATATTTACTTTTTATCCAGTTTGAGACTAAGGCATTTTGAGCATAAAATATTGCAAGGTCGCTTGTTGATTTTTTTACATCATAAGTTAAAAATTTAATATATCTGTTATATTCAACCTCAGTAATCTCTTCTTTGAGTGATTTTAAAACTTCTTGACCGATATCCATTTCTTACCTTAATTATTTTTTTGTATGTGAATAGTATCTATTTTTCGCATAAACAGAGTTAAAAAAGATGTGAATAGCTAAGATGTGAATAGTGTGAATAGTAACATGTAGAACTATTTTTGTATATAATTTGTAGCAAAATCCACATGCCAAGCAGGAAAAGATGATAATTTTAGGAATTGACCCAGGGACAAGAAATATGGGTTATGCTCTTATCTCTTTAGAAAACGGCAAAATCTCGCTTGTTGAAGCGGGGCTTATAAAGATGAAAGCAGAGGATTTGCAGTTTCAAATACCTCAGATGGTGGAGGGGCTAAGTACAATATTTGAAAATCATACAATTGATGAAGTGGCTATGGAGGATATTTTTTATGCACACAATCCCGCAACCACAATAAAATTGGCACAATTTCGCGGTGCAATTATGCTCAAACTTCTTCAAGAGTTCGGACAGTTCCATGAATATACGGCTTTGCAGGTAAAAAAAGCTCTTACAGGAAAAGCAAAAGCCGGCAAGGAACAAGTTGCATTTATGGTAAAAAAACTCTTAAATATCAAAAAAGAGATAAAACCTCTTGATATTACCGATGCAATGGCGGTTGCCATAACCCATTCGCAAAGGGTTAGGCTAAAAAACCAAAGTACAACAGCAAAAATAGAGTGCGGCAATTAAATTACCATGACTATTAAAAGATGGTAAAATCGGTTTAATATTTTTGTTGGGAGTTTTTTTTGAATGTTTTAATTATTGAGGATGATGAATTCACCGCTAAACAACTCTTAAAACTCTTAAAAAGCCAAAGATACTCTTGTGACGCAGCATGTGGATATTTTGATGCAAAAGAGTATCTCGATAAAAATAGCTACTCAATAATACTGCTTGACTGGAATTTGGGCGATGGAGATGGGCTCTTACTTTTAAAAGAGATTCGAGATGTTGGTTTTATAACCACACCTATACTTATGCTCTCTGCTAACTCTGAGATTGATGACAGGGTTAAAGTACTTGATTCCGGTGCCGATGATTATTTATGTAAACCTTACTCCAATATTGAATTATTGGCGAGAATGAGAGTTCTGCTGAGAAAAGGTTCAAAAGAGAAGTCTTCTGTGATTAGCGTTGATGATGTAGTGCTAAATATTTCAACGCATGAAGTTTTTGTAAACGGTGCGCTTATTGATTTGACAACGGCAGAATTTGATTTGCTAGAGCTATTTATGAAAAATCAAAATATAGTTCTTACAAAGTATCAATTGAGCGAACATCTAAATAAAGATAACTACTCAATAAAACATAGCAACCTTGTAGAAGTGCATATAAAAAATTTAAGAAAAAAGTTAAATAGAAAAGATTTTATACAAAATGTGAGAGGAGTAGGATATAAAATTCATAAATCTTCATAATATCTTCATACTTGTACTATAAAGTTTCTTCAAATTTAGTACAAAGGGAGAAGATTTTATGAAATCTTTATTTTTTTATGTTTCCGTGGTGGCACTTTTGCTAGGCGGATGCGATAGTAGCACGGGGAGTTCATCTACTGTTGTAGCAACGGGATCAACGAGGGATGTGGGGCTATTCTTGGATGCACCTGTTGTAGGGTTGGAATATAGTTCAAAATCACATAGCGGGTTTACAAATTCTAGCGGTTATTTTAATTATAACTCAGGAGAGGAAGTAACCTTTAAAGCAGGGAAAGTAACATTAGGTAAAATAAAAGTCACTCCGGCAAATAGTACCGTGACACCTATTAGTATAGTTCCAAATAGTACTATTGATGATACAAGAGTAGTTGAAATTTTAAGAGTACTTCAAACGCTAGATAGTGATAATAATTCTGCAAATGAGATTGTAATTCCGGCAGTATTAAAGACTACTACAGCTATTGATTTGTCAGAAAATCATACTAAATTAGATGATTCTCAACTGGCATCTTTGATTGGAGTGAATACAACTGCTTTGACCACTGAGACTCAGGCGAAAACACATTTTAGTGATTCATTAAGTAATAAAAACCAATACAAAACAAAACTAGAAAGCGACATAGGCTATCATGCTAATTATGATTCAGATTCCGACGACAATGACAATGATTCAGATTCTAACGACAACGAAAATGATTCAGATTCTGACAATGACAGCTCAACATCAGGTGGAACAACTACTCCTGTCACCATATCGCCAATCACATCAACAACAAGCGGAACATACACACTCCTCGCATGGAATGATTTAGGAATGCACTGCTTTGATGGGAGTGATTTTTCTATCTTTTCAATACTTCCGCCCTACAACAATCTAAATGCTCATTTGATTACCAAAGTTGGAACTTCAAACAAACATGTAACGGCAAATGTAACGCTCACGTATGAGTCATTAACTTATAACGGGCATATAAATACAAAAAGCAGTACAAAAACGAATTTTTGGAGCTACTTAACATCTCTTTTCCCCGGTGCATCAAGCGTAAGCGATATAGGTTTAACGGGCAATGCTACTCCTTCAACAGTTCCGCATGCCATGGTATATAGTGCAAGTAGCGGTAAGTGGGAAGCGGATGGAATTCCGATTGTGAATCGCGATGACAATAATGCAATAAACTACTATCCAATGGTAAGAGTTGTAGCAAAAAATACAGCCGGAACAACCTTGGCAACGGCGGATGTTGTACTTCCTGTGAGTGATGAGATGGATTGTAAAAAGTGTCATGCAAGCACAGTAAGCTCAAGCGCAGCAAGGCCGATAGCCGGCTGGGAAAACTCTGCGGATGCTTTAAAAGATTATAAACTTAATATTTTAAAACTTCATGATGAAAAACACCCTATTAATGCAGCCGATTTGAGCTCAGTAAAGGCTAAAGGATATACAAATTATCAAACAAGTTTGTATGATACTGCAAAAGCAGGTACACCGATTTTATGTGCATCATGCCATAGCTCAAATGCGCTTGGAACAACAAACATCGGAAATGCTAAGCCGCTTACAACATCACTGCATGCAAAACATGCAAGCGTTATAGACCCTAGCAACAATCTAAGATTAAATGATTCTACAAACAGAAATGCTTGTTATAGCTGTCATCCGGGAGCTGCTACGGAGTGTTTACGAGGCGCCATGGGGAGTGCAAAAAATGCAGACGGCACTCAGATGATGCAGTGTCAAAGCTGTCATGGGACTATGAATGATGTAGGAAATGCAAATCGTAAAGGATGGATGGACGAGCCAAATTGTCAAGTTTGTCATCAAAATGGACAGAGATATTCCAATGCAATAGTCGGCGGAAGTATGAGAAGCGCACTAGATACAAGGTTTGCAACCAATCCAAATACCCCTTCGGCCGGAGTAAGTCTATATAAACTCAGCACAGGACATGGGGATTTACAATGTTCATCATGTCACGGTTCAACACATGCTATATTTCCAAGCAGCCATGCAGAGGATAATGTACTCTCTACTCAGGTTCAAGGACATAGCGGAACAATTGCAGAGTGTACTGCATGTCACACAACTATGCCAAACACAACAACCGGCGGTCCGCATGGTATGCATAGCGTTGGTCAGGGATGGGTGAATTCGCATGAAGATGTTGCAGAGCGTAATTCGGCTCAATGTACTTCATGCCATGGGTCTGATTATAGAGGTTCTGATTTGTCCAAAACATTCAGTGCAAGAACACTGAGTGCAGAACACAAAACAAAAACCTATGCAAAAGGTGCTAAAGTCGGCTGTTATGATTGCCATGGTAAAGAGTGGTAATTCATTTTAAAAAGAACATGTTACTATATGACCTTAATCACTTTTGTGAAAAAGAGCGTAGATACCTTGTAATTCTCGAAAAATAAAGTTTTACTAAAGAAACATTTTCGCTCTGCGAAAAGCGATTCTCTTGTTTTCGTAGC
>JAUSKV010000360.1 GCA_030646745.1 Sulfurimonas sp.
CTCGTAATAGTTTTTTTAATGTTGTCATTTTCACTATTTGCAAAAGAGCTCCACCCAAGCTTTAGCTTTCACTCCACGGGTCTTGTAAACAGCTTCGTAGTAAACGGTGAACAATTGTATGCCGCAAATAACATGGGAATAGTGGATGTATTTGACATAAAAACGCAAAAAATCATTAACCAGATAGCACTTCCGCCACTTGTGACCGCTACCAATAAACTTGTTTCTCAAAATGTGATTAGCATTGACTACCTTAACGGTAAGATTCTTATAGTCAGCATAGGAGAAAATTCTTATAGAAATGTGTGGATATATGAAAAATATGAACTCAAACAAATTGTTGATGAGAGCAAAAAGCTTACTATAAAAAAGGCAATGTTTATTAATGATGCGAGGATATTGTTTGGTACTTTCAGCGCTGAAATAATCCTACGTGACACTCAGGAAAATTACAATTTATACAAAAGCCATGTAACGCAAAGCACCATGGGCGGCATAGCCTTAAACAGCGATAAAAGCAAGATGGTCATGTCTTATGAGAGCGGTGAAGTAAGGGTTATAGATGTTATGAGTTCAAAGGTAGAACATATCTACTCTTCTCAAAATGTGGATAATGTTTATGATGTTGCATATAATAACGGTGTCATCATAACGGCAGGACAAGACAGAAGAGTTGCAGTTTACAGAGATGGAGAAAAAGAGTATCACATTAAAAGCAATTTCTTAGTTTACTCTGTAGGTCTAAGTCCAAGCGGAAAAGTCGGAGCATTTTCTAGCGGTGATGAGCAAAATATACAACTTTTTGACACACAGTCAAAGGCTCTGGGAGATACCCTCGTTGCTCATAAAAGCAGAATCAATCAAATCTGGGTTAAAAATGAAAAAGAGATATTCAGTGTCGGTAACAGTAATGATATTTTTTACTGGAAACTGGATTGATTTTTAGAAGTGAAACGGCTTTACCTAGTTTTAACCACAGAAAAGCTATAATCCAAAGAATTTTTATAGCAACATAAATAATTTTTACCACCCAAAGGATTATCATGAAAATTCGTAAACGCGCCCTCACTTTTGAAGATGTACTGTTAGTACCGCAATATTCTGAGGTACTGCCGAAAGAAGTATGTCTTAAAACTAAACTTACCCGAAATATCACACTCAACATTCCAATGGTCTCTGCTGCTATGGATACTGTCACTGAATACCGTGCAGCTATCGCTATGGCTCGACTTGGCGGAATCGGAATAATTCATAAAAATATGGATATTGAGACACAGTGCAAGCAGATCAGAAAGGTTAAAAAAAGTGAGAGTGGGATTATCATAGACCCTATTTTTGTTCATCCGGATGCAACGCTTGCAGATGCTGATGCACTTATGAAAGAGTTTAAAATCTCCGGTGTTCCTGTTATTGACGGACATAATAAGCTTTTAGGAATTTTGACAAATCGCGATATGAGATTTGAAAAAGATATGCGTAAATCTGCAGAAGAGGTTATGACGAAGATGCCTCTCATTACCGCGAAGAAAGGGATTTCCTTAGATGATGCAGCAGATATTATGCACAAAAACAAGATAGAAAAACTCCCTATTATTGATGAAGAAGGTTTTTTAAAGGGTCTTGTAACCATCAAAGATATCAGAAAACGAATAGAATACCCTCACTCAAATAAAGATGCTTTTGGCAGACTTATAGTCGGCGGAGCTATTGGTGTTGGTCAGCTAGACCGTGCGAAAGCGCTTGTGGATGCCGGTTGTGATGTTTTAGTTTTAGACTCTGCGCATGGTCATTCAAAAGGAATTTTGGATACGGTAAGAAAAATCAAAGAAACTATGGAAGTGGATGTAATCGCCGGAAATATTGCAACAGCAGAAGCAGTTGAAGCTCTCATCAAAGCGGGTGCGGATGGCGTGAAAGTAGGAATCGGACCTGGGTCAATCTGTACTACGAGAATTGTTGCAGGTGTCGGCATCCCTCAAATCTCTGCAATAGCGGAGTGTGCCGATGCTGCGAGAGTACATGGCGTGCCTGTTATCGCCGATGGCGGAATTAAATACTCTGGAGACATCGCAAAAGCTTTAGCAGTTGGAGCTAGTTGTATCATGGCGGGTTCACTTTTAGCCGGAACGGAAGAGTCTCCTGGGGAGACCATAATGTTTCAAGGTCGCCAATACAAATCCTACCGCGGAATGGGGAGTATCGGAGCGATGCAAACAGGCTCAACGGACAGATATTTCCAAGAGGGAACAGCAGCCGATAAACTCGTACCCGAGGGAATTGAGGGTCGTGTTCCGTTCCGTGGTTCAATCGCCGGAATCGTTCATCAAATGATGGGTGGACTGCGCTCATCTATGGGCTACTGCGGAAGCAAGGATATTGAAACTTTTTGGAATAAAGCAGAGTTTGTCGAAATAACAAGTGCAGGACTCAAAGAGTCCCATGTTCACGATGTTATCATAACGCAAGAAGCCCCGAATTACCATATCTAATATCTATTCACTTGGCCTCCTTAGAGGCAAAGTATTCTCCGAGGAAGTTAAATGAACGAAATTAAATACGCCGGTTTTTGGATTCGTTTTATTGCCTCTCTTTTAGATTTTCTTCTCTTAGCTCTGCCTGTTGGCATACTTATCTATTTTTTGAGCGATGGGAATTGGTTTGATTTTGCTCAATATAAACAAAACTTTACTATGGCTATGAATGCAAATCCACATGCCACAGATGTACAGCCAAAAACTTCTGCAGAGTGGGAACTTCTTTTTCAAATATCTGTGTTAGCTATTACTCTCATTTTTTGGAAAAAATGGAGTGGAGCCACACCCGGGAAAAGAATGCTCAATATCAAAATAGTAGATGCCTTGACATTTCAAGATATTAGCAATAAACAAGCCATTATCCGCTCCTTTGGCTATATTCTTTCCACACTTCCTCTCCTGTTTGGTTTTTTAATGGCAGTTCTACGAAGCGATAAAAGAACTCTGCATGATTTAGTAGCGGGAACTGTCGTAATCTACAATAAAGAGTAACTGTAAAAACGCTCTCTTAAGTCATTTTTGCTAAAATACAAAAAATATTTCAGACTCTAATTTTAAAAATGGGGAAAATCAAAATGGATTTACAAACAAGAGCACTGCACGAAGGGTACACAAAAGATTCTCAGGGAACTATGGCGGTTCCTATTTATATGACAACGGCGTATGAGTTTCGTGATGCAGAACATGCTGCGAATCTCTTTGCCCTCAAAGAGTTGGGAAATATCTACACGCGGCTTAACAACCCGACAACCGATGTATTTGAGAAAAGATTTGCCTCACTTGAGGGCGGCGAAGCGGCTCTTGCAACTTCAAGCGGAATGAGTGCAATTTTTTATGCAATCGCAAACGCTACCGAGTGCGGAGATAACATCGTTTGTGCAAGACAACTTTACGGAGGGAGTCTTACTTTAACAGCGCATACACTTAAGCGATTTGGCATAGAAGCTCGATTTTTTGATGTTCATAATCCAAAATCCATAGAATCTCTAATAGATGACAAAACAAAAGTTATCTTTTTTGAATCTTTAACAAATCCAAGTATTGATGTAGCAGACATAGAAGCTATTGTAACCATTGCAAACAAGCATGGAATTTTAACAGTTGTGGATAATACAGTTGCAACTCCTGTTTTGTGCCGTCCACTTGAGCATGGAGCAGATGTAACTGTGCATAGTGCATCCAAATACACAACAGGGCAAGGTCTTGCAATCGGCGGAATTTTAGTTGAGAGAAAAGGATTACTGGAAAAGTTAAAAGCAAATCCTCGTTACGCGCACTTCAACGAACCTGACCACTCCTACCATGGTTTGGTCTATGTAGATGTGCCTCTTCCTCCCTTTACGCTTCGTGCGCGTCTCTCACTTCTAAGAGATTTAGGGGCGGTTTCCTCTCCGTTTAACTCATGGCTTTTTATTCAAGGAATGGAAACCCTTTCTCTTCGTATAAAAGAACATTCGGCGAATGCTCTTGCTCTTGCAGAGTTTTTAGAGTCGCATCCTAAGGTAAAAAAAGTGAACTACCCTGGATTAAAAAGCAATGCAAACTACGCAAATGCTCAAAAATACTTTGAAAACGGTGCATGTTCCGGACTTTTAAGCTTTGAAGTGGAGAGTCTCGATGCAGCGATTAAAATCGTAAATGCAACCAGACTTTACTCACTTGTTACAAATATCGGCGACTCAAAATCAATCATCACACATC
>JAUSKV010000361.1 GCA_030646745.1 Sulfurimonas sp.
CCGATGCTGATGTTGATGGTTCTCACATTCAAACGCTCTTGCTTACATTTTTCTTTCGTCACTTTAGAGATGTAGTTGAAAAAGGGTATCTCTATCTTGCGCAACCGCCGCTTTATCGTTATAAAAAAGGTAAAAAAGAGATTTACTTTAAAGATGACCGTGCCATGAATGATTACCTCATTGAAAATGGAATAGAATCTTTAGAGATAGAGAGTGTAGGAAGTAATGATTTGGTTGCTTATTTTAGAATGGTTGACCACTATAGAGGCTCCTTAGAAGCACTGGAGAGAAGATATGCTCTTGTTGAATTAATTCGATTTTTTATTGAAAATCCAGATGTTATAGGATTGGATACAACGAGCATGTATGAAAAAGTTGAAAGCTTTTTGGTAGCTACAGGAAATAATATTCTTACAAAATCTATTACTCCTGAACATATCCATATTTTTGTTCAGACAAAGGGTGGGATGGAAGAGTTGCTTATAAATGATGATCTTTTTGCAGCTCCTCATTTTAGTGAAGCAGATTTTGTCTATAGAAAGATTATGGAGTGGGATATAAAATTTGAAAACGACATAATCGTAGAGTTGGAAAATATCAAAGAGTATGCTAAAAAAGGTGCATATATTCAGCGATATAAAGGTCTGGGAGAGATGAATCCTGACCAACTTTGGGAAACAACAATGACACCGGAAAACCGTGTTTTACTTCAAGTTAAAATTGATGATGCAGAGCTGGCAAGCGATACATTTACCTTATTTATGGGCGATGAAGTTGAACCTCGCCGTAATTATATAGAAACACATGCCAAAGATGTTAAACATTTGGATGTTTAACCCCACATGTCCCTCCCACAAACAAAAGAGAGAGAATACCGTTTTAAGTTAGCACTTAGAATGGGACTCCCTATTTTTGCTCTTATTTTAGCTTTCATTTCAAATACGCTTATTACGACTTATAATAGTCTGCAAGTAACTTTTTATATTGAATCTATTCTGCTTTTGGCATTTAGTATCTATTTTATTTTTTATCTTATATATCGTGGTTTTGATGAGAAAATAACGGAAGTTGTTTCAAAAACATTTACAAGAGAGTACCTCTATAAGTATTTAAAAAAAGAGCTAAAAAAAGAGAGGGAATATACATTAATTCTTATTAGTATAGATAATTTAAATGATATAAATGCCCGCTACGGCATAAAAAATGGAGATAAAGCACTTTATCAAGTAGCAAAATATATGAGTGAATATTTGGAGAGTAAAAATATTTATAATTTTGCGATTGGTCATGTAAAAGGTGGCGATTTTGTCATCGGACTAAAAGGTAATAAAAGTCAATACAGCACTATTTTGGAACTATTTTGCTTAAAAAGCAGCGAGTATAAAGTAGATGATATAGAGGTTAAAATATCTGGTGCGATTGTTGACACATCTTTTTCAAATAATTTAGATTACATGATAGAAAATCTTTTTGAAATTCAAGAAGAGATTAAATATCAGAAGCAAACTTCTAACGATGAGGAAATAAATCCAAGTGAGTTAGAATCTTTTGTCATAAGTGCAATTAAAAACAGAACTTTTATTCTATTGACACAAAATATTTTTGAAAATGATAAAAGTATTATAAAAGAGTGTTTTGTAAAGCTAAAAACTCCAAACGCCAAACTACTCCATCAAAAAAGTTATATGAATGTAATCAATAGACTTGGACTTATGGTTGATTTTGATTTAATGGTTTTAGAAAAAATAGTTGCCTGCATAAACGATAAAGAGAGTGAAATATTTGCTCTTACTATAGCGCCGACTTCACTCAGAAATCCAATTTTTTTAACGAAAATAAAAGAGCTGATTAAAAATAAAATTATGTTTATAATAAGTGAACAGGAGTACTATTCACATAGTGACAAATTTAACAATACTTTAAAATCATTAAGAGAAATGGGGATATTAATTGCTATTGATAAGCTCGGTGCGTTGCACACAAGCTTTTTATACATGAGAGATTTAGAAGTAGATGTGGTTCGGTTTGATTCTCAATTAACAAAAGAGATAAAAAATAGAAACTATAATAGTATAATAATTGGTTTTATTGCAATGGCACAAGCTAGAGGTGTTAAAACATGGATGAAGATGATTGAATCGGAAGATACAAAAATAGAAGCTATAAAGCTTCAAATTGACTATCTCCAAGGGAAATATCTTAGTGAGCTAGAAAAAATTTATGAAAATTAAGGATGAAGATGAAGTACGGTGAAAAAATAGTTAATGAATTTGATGTTGAAAAAGATTTAGAAATTTGGCCAAATGAGCATAAAAGAAATTATCTTATAAAAATGACTCTGCCTGAATTTTCATGTCTGTGTCCTAGAAGCGGATATCCGGATTTTGCTACAATTTATCTTGAATATACGCCTGATGAGTGGGTTGTAGAGCTAAAGGCAATAAAGCTTTATATAAATAGTTTTAGAGATAGACATATTTCGCATGAGAATTCTGCAAATGAGATATATGAGGTTCTTGAGAAAAAATTAAAACCAAAATATATGAAAATAGTAGCAGATTATAATCCAAGAGGAAATGTGCATACGGTAATTGAGGTAGATAGCACAAGAGTTTAATTTTTATGTAATAAATAAGGAGTTGACATGTTTGAAAACATTATTAATATACTGAAAAATAGTGATAGTGGCTCCGACAAAAAAAAGTTAGAAATGATGGATAAAATATCTAAAATGAATTTGACCGATATGAGAGCCTACATGAAAGGCGGTATGCAAGGTTTTGAACCCTCAGAAGAGGGTGTTATAGAAATTTTAAAAAAATTGATAACTGTTAATGAAGAAACTTCTGAGAGATATTTAGAAGCTGACGACATGGATAGTAAAATTAAAAATTGCTTTGAATTAGTTTTGATAATTGCATCGGATATTAGAATCACTATTGATGCGATAGAACTCATTCAAGAATTTATAAATGTGTACTCCGATATTATTACTGATTATGATACAAAAAATAAGCAGATATATGGTTCAAAACTAAAAAATTCTATAAAAAATGCGATTCATATCGTAAATACTAAAACTGATTTTAGCAGAAAGGAAAATGTGCTAAATGATTCTTTAACCACGCATGAGCTTCATCATAAGAGCTAAATTCCTCATTCATTTGAGCTTCGTAGGCATCTTCTAAAATTTTTGAGAACTCTTTGGATGCTACATTTCCACATGCCAATATATCTCTTCCTCTTAAAAATGGAACAGCTTTCTTGTTTGAAATATTTAATCTTTTTGCCTGTTCTTTTATCTCATCACAAGCCATGTATAGGCCATGATTTGAGTTTTTGTATATTGCCTTTTTTAAAATTAAAAAATTCTCTATATTTACTTTTGTAGCAAGTTTAAATAGTTCCGTATTGCTCTGCTTAATTTTTATATGATTATGAATCAAAGGCAAAACTCTTTTTAGCAGTTTTTTCTCATTTGTTAGTTTTGATACAAAACTGATTGTTAGTATCTCATCAAACTTATAACAAACTCCTGCGAACATTAAAACAGTTTTTGTACTTTTATCTGTAATTTCTTGTTTTGCAATTTCATCTACTGTTTGCAAAGTATGGTTCCAGTCGTTACTGTTTAATGTGCCAAGTTCAGAAAAGTATTTTATTGCACCAAGCTCTTTTAAGAGTTCTAATCCAAGGGAGGGCTTAGATGATTTTAATAGAAGTTTTTTAATCTCTTCAAACACTCTCTCTTTTGGGAGTTCGTAAAGTATTTTGTTAGCTATCATCTCTTTACAAAGATTAAAAAGTTCATCATTCATTGATAAATTAAATCTTGCACAAAACTGTACAGCTCTCAAAACTCTCAGCGGGTCATCTGAAAATTTATCTTTATCAACTGCTCTCAAAACTTTATTTTTTAAATCATTTATGCCATTAAACGGATCTAATATTTTATTATTAAGTACATCATATCCGATAGCATTTATAGTAAAATCGCGTCGGCTTGCGGCAGTAATAAAATCTAGATTTGATTGAATTTTTACATCAAACCCCACATGACCGGAGGAGATTTTACTATCAATCCTAGGCAGGGTAAAGTCTATATCTAAATCTTTTATGCGTAATTTGCAGACACCAAAACTTTTACCAAAACTGTTTACACTACCAAATTCTGTTAAAAGCTCTTCAAGCCTATCAAATGAGGATATATGATAAACCTCAATATCTATATCCTTGGATGCAATATTTAAAAAATTATCACTAACATATCCGCCGACAATGACACATG
>JAUSKV010000131.1 GCA_030646745.1 Sulfurimonas sp.
TCAAATATTCAAAATTGTTATTGTTTGAAATGATATTTGAACACTCTTATGATGCAATTGCAATTATAGATGGGTCTGGGCGATACAAATGGCAAAATAAAAAAAATAGAGAGTTCAGAGGTTTGCGTGATTATGAGCATAACGGCGAAATTGCTAAAATTTATGTAGATTCGTTTGAGATGATATTAAAAGATGAATTAGAGAGAAGAAGTGAGTTTTTTGGTATATTTAAAGTAGATACACTCCATGGTTTCAAAGATACATTTGTCTCAGCGTTTAAAGTCAAAGATGAGTTTGATGAAACAATCTGTTATGTTGAGATGAAAAGGTGTGCAAAACACTACAATCAAATTTTAGAAAATACAAGAAAAGATAAGGAGCGAATGCAACAAATGCTTCACATTGACCCATTAACGAGTGTTTTAAACAGAAGAGGATTTTATGAGCGTCTTGAACATCTTCAAAATAATCATCTAAAACAAGGCTGTATTGTTTTTGCAGATGTTGATAATTTTAAAAAGGTTAATGATACTCTTGGACATGAAAGAGGTGATTTAGTATTAAAAGACATTTCAAAAATCATGAAAAACAGTATAAGAAACAGTGATGTTTTAGCAAGGTTTGGAGGTGAAGAGTTTGTGTTATGGATAGATGCAGACATCTCACGCACAAAAGAGATATCCGAAAAAATAAGAGAGATAATTGAATTGGATGAGATGAAAGTAACTTGTAGTTTTGGTGTATGCAAACTTGAAAATTATATTTTAAATGACGCTATTAAAAATGCGGATATTGCGATGTATAAGGCAAAAAAAAGTGGGAAAAATAGGGTGTTTTTATATGATGACGAGTGCAAGGTATGATTATGTATTCTTAAAGCATCAGAGTATGTTTTGTTACAAATAACTGATAGGCCTATAAAGGTAGTACAATTTCATTAAATTATCTGTCTAATTTAGTATTTGTTTGACATATTTTCATAGAACCCTACCTGTTGAAGTAGATGAAGGCATTCTTTGGTTTTGGATTGGCAATCATCTTGACTTATAATAAGTTGATTGGTTGAAATGCAAATATTTAGAAGAAAAAGGTGTTTTTGTACATTCTTGTTCAACTACATTTCAAGATAAAGAAGAAAGGTGTTTATAGAAGAAGCCTATTGCCTCTAAAGAGGCAAACTTTAGTAGCGAAGTAAAATGGGCTTTGCTCATTTTGCGTTTAAAATAAGTTCTGCAAGAACTCTAATGAATAGGAAATAAAAAACATGTATAATTTCAGCTATGAATGAAATACTAACTAGAATTGAACAGACACAACATGTTGTGCTGATTTCGCACCTAAATCCTGATGCAGACTCGCTAGGCGCTGCAAGTGTACTTTATACGCACATGTTAAGGCTTCATAAAAAAGTTTCATGGTTTTGTGCAACTAAAAATATAGATCAAAAGTTGCTTTTTTTGCCATGGAGTGAAAAAATAAGAAGTTCCTTTCCCACTTCGGCTGATTTGGCTATTTCACTTGATTGTGGAAGCAGAGATAGATTGGGTGTTGCTGTTGCATGTGATTTGATAAACATTGACCACCACGCAAGCAATGAAGAATTTGGTAAATATAATTTGGTGGATTTAAAATGTATAAGTACAACAGAGATTTTATATAAACTTTTTAGAGATAATAACATAACCATAAATCCAAAAATGGCAACCGCAATCTATGCAGGACTTTTAGATGATTCGGGTGGTTTTTTGGATGAGAAGGTTGATGGCACGCTATTTGCTTTGGTAAAAGAGCTTATAGAGATGGGTGCTGATTATAAATTGTGCAATAAGTACATAATGAAATATCAGACACTCGGAGCCTTCAGGTTGAAGGCAATTATGCACAAAAACATGGAACTCTTTTGTGATGGAAGAGTTGCGGTTTTTTGTGTAACAAATGAGGATATGAAAATTTCCGGTGCAATTGGTTCTGACTGTGAAAGTACACTCGAGGAGGCTCTTTGGCTACCAAGTGTTGAAGTTTCGTTCCTTTTAAAACAAAATAGAGACTTGAGTATAAAGTGTTCTTTGCGTTCTTCTTCTAAAGTAGATGTCAATGCAATAGCATCCACTTTTTTAGGTGGCGGACATGCAAGCAGAGCTGGTTTTACGCTAGAGAGCGGCATTGCACTAGAGAGTGCAAAAGAGAAAATTTTAAAATTAATATGTAAGGAATTGTAGTTTGAATAGAAGAGATAATAAATCCTCATTAGGTGTGTTGTTAATATTTGGTTTGATTATAGGTGCGGGTATATATGTGTATAACTCCTCCTTGTTTGAAAGAAATGCTCCAGAGATAAAGATAAATAATAACGGGCATTGGAATCTAAAAGATCCACTAGAAGTATCTATTGATGATGCCAGCGGCATAAAATCGTATAAAATTAAGTTAAAAACAGCAAATGGCGAGGTTGATTTAAATCATGAGCAGTTTATGACTCCAAGTGAAAAGGTAAATGTTAAAATCAAACTCCCAAGTAATACTCAGAGCATGGAAGATAAAACCATAGCAATAGCCGTAGAAGCTCTTG
>JAUSKV010000384.1 GCA_030646745.1 Sulfurimonas sp.
AATCTTTGAAACAAACAATTACAATATGACGAATAAAATATAAATACTCTTGACTTTAACCGTCAAAAAAATGTACAATGACGATGAAAATCAAAATTATAGAGGAGTTTAACCGTTAATTATGGTAGTAACTTATATTCGTCCAGATAAAAACTTTGATGCGGCAGGTGAACAGTTACAGCTTATAAATTCGTATGCGCATTCAAAAAATATTGTTATTGATGATGAGTTTATAGACCATACTTCTCAAAATAAACGCCTAGAGCAACGCAAAAATGTTACCGAATATTTTAGAGGTAATGAGGGGGCGACTCTTTTGATTTATGATGTGTGGGTTTTGAGTACAAACATGGAAGACCTCATTCAGATGTTTAGTTGCCTCTTAAAAAAGAGATTCACCATTCATTTTATTAAGCAGTCTGTTATAATATCGGAGCAAAGTAACTCTGTTGTTGTGCTTGGGTTAATAGACCAGTTGCGTCAAAAATTGCAAAATGAGTCAAAAAGAGTGATTGGGCGACCCTTGGGGAGTAAATCAAACTCTAAATTTGATAAACATGTAAATGAGATAATTTCATTTATAAAAGAGAACAAAAGTGTGAGTGAAATAGCACGAATACTAGGTCAAAGAAGAAGCTCACTCAAAGATTATATAGAGTCCCGTGAGCTAAAACTGGCTGCTTTTAGTTCGCTGTTACCACAATCATCAGAAGATGCAGAAGAGAATCTAATCAATACGATTAGTTGTCCAGATTAATTTACTTTAGGAGAACATAAAATGAGTGAAGAAAAAAAAGGTATAGAGATACCAACAGCATGGAGAATCAAAAGATACTATTTATATGCCTTAGTTACGGTTACAATTTTGGTGCTTCCATGGATAACGATAGAGGGAAATCACTTTTTCCTGCTTAGTTTTGATAAACTGAAGCTGCACCTTGCATTTATTCAGTTTGACATGCAAGAACTCTATTTGATGCCATTTTTACTTATGATTATGTTTTTAGGAATCTTTGGCATGACTGTTGTGGGTGGAAGGGTTTTTTGCGGATGGGTATGTCCGCAGACAGTTTTTCGTGTAATTTACCGTGATTTAATTGAAACACAAATTTTAGGTCTTCGCAAACGCATAAAGAACAAACAGCAAGAACCTGATATGAGTAAGAGTGAAAATAAAATTAAGAAAGTTTTAGCAATTCTTATCTGGAGTGCTTTGGCATTTATTGCAGGTGCAAACTTTTTATGGTACTTTGTTCCGCCTGAGGATTTTTTTGCCTATTTAGCAGACCCGGCAGAACACATGACTCTCTTTGGAACGGTTATCGGGATAGCTCTTTTCTTAATCTATGACATAGTATTTTTAAAAGAGAACTTTTGTGTTTATGTTTGCCCATACTCAAGAATTCAGTCGGTTTTATATGATGAACATACGGTTATGGCACTCTACAATACGCACCGCGGTGGAAATATCTACGATGAGCATAAAGAGAAACAGTTCACTAAACAAAAAGATTTACAGGCATTTATGCCAACGGCCGAATGTACGACATGTGAGAGTTGTGTAACGGTTTGCCCTACGCACATCGACATCCGTAAAGGTCTTCAGTTGGAGTGTATCAACTGTCTTGAGTGTGTGGATGCATGTACAACCGTTATGGGTAAACTCGGCAAAGAGTCACTCGTTACTTGGTCAAGTGACTACGAGATAATTGATCAAAAAGGCAAAACAAAATATCTCCGCCCTAAAGTTTTAGCGTATGCTGCTCTCTTAGTAATTATCTCTATTATTCTTGGAATGATGGGAAGCAAAAAAGAGCACATGCTCTTAAACATCAACAAAGAGAATCGCCTTTATTCAGTAGAGAGAGAGGCAAATAACAGCGTGAGAGTAGATAACGCCTATGAATTTCTACTTCAAAATACTGAGAATCAAGATTTACAATATTTCTTTGAAGTTATTCCTCCAAAAGGTATGGAAGGCAAGATTGTTATAACAAAACCTACGGATGCTTTTACTGCTGTTCCGGGAATTAAGAAGAAAAAAATCGTTGTTCTGAGTGCAACTGAAATGCTTGTGAATGATGAAAGAAAAGACACTGTTATTCCAATTACAATTCGTGCTTATGCTGTTGGTCATGAGGATAAAATAGTAGTCTATAGAGAGTCAACATTTACATTTCCAAGAGCAGACATAGTTAAATCTGCTAAATAAAAGCCTAGCTTATGCTAGGACTTGCCTCGAATACTTATAAACATTTAATAGAGAACTAGATAAACTCAAAAATTAATATCTTGGAGCTTATCATGCTTAAAAAAACTCTTAAAATCATACTTTTTTCATTGGCTGTTTATTCTTTTTTAGGCTTTATAGCTTTGCCTTTTGTTTTAAAATCAACAATTATTGAAAGTGTTACCAAAGAGACAAATGCAACAATAGCTATGGATAGCCTCTCTTTTAACCCTTTTACTTTTTATTTGAATATCTCAGGAGTTGAATTAAAGACCCTTAAAGAGCATCTCTCCATCAAATCAGTGACCATCAATCTCGAACCAACTTCCCTCCTTCGTTTGGAACTTCTCGCAAAAGAGTTTATTATTGACAAAGTCTCATTTCTTGATGCAACGGCTAAAGAAGTTCTCACTCTTGATTCATTTGATGTCAACAATGCAGTAATTAAACCGATAACTGAAGATATCACTGTTGAAAAAATAAGTCTAAAATCTCTACATGTTGCTCTAGGCAGAGATAAAAACGGTGTGATGAACTGGAGCAAATATCTTAAAAGTGAACCGAAAAAATCAGAAAATCAGAAAAATTACTCCTATCTGCTCCAGCATGTGGAGCTAAGTGGCAGTGAAGTGACTTTTGATGATGCAACACTTGCCCCAAGCGTCAAAACAAAAATAGATACAATCCATCTCAGTGCGAATAATATAAGTTCTAAAAAAGAGAGTTGGTTAAAATATAATCTTTCCCTAAAAGTAAACGATGGAGGAACAATCAGCTCTGCAGGAAGCTTAGGTCTTGCACCTCTGAAGCAAAAAGGCTCATTCGAATTACAAAAAATTTCGCTCAAAGAGCTCACCCCTTATCTTCAAGAGATAGCATTTTTAACCATTGACGATGGCTATTTGAGTCTAAAAACAGATACAACCTATGCGGAATCCTCAACGGATGCCGATTTAAAAGCAGTCGGTTCTCTTTTGCTTGAAGAGCTTTTTGTGAGCAACAGCAGAGACAAAACTCCGATACTCACTATCAGTGAACTCAAATTGAACCCGTTTACCTATGAAATGCTTCCAAACAAGTTTTTTGTAGAGAAGGCAGATGTAAACTCATTTTATATCAATGCGCTTATTGATGAGCAAAAAAAGATGAACCTCTCCTCTTTAATGAAAAAGTCGGCTGATGCTAATGAGACAAAAGAGAGTTTCCCGCTAAAAGTTATGCAGATAAATGTTACCCTCGGAAGTGCCAACTTTTCTGACCTCTCTCTGCCGATAAAGTTTAAAACAAATATACATGACCTCAACGGCGCAATATACGGTGTCTCAAATGTCCCCAATGATACAAGCTATATTGACATGTCGGGCGAAATTGACAGATACGGCTCTGCAAAGCTCAAAGGGAGCATAAACAGCGGAAATCCAAAAGCGTATGCGGATTTGGATTTGAACTTTAAAAACTTAAACCTTGAAGCCATGAGCGGATACAGTGCCTCTTTGGCAGGGTACAAAATTGACAAAGGGAAGCTCTTTCTTGATTTAGAGTATGATATCTTGAACTCAGAGATGCAAGGCAAAAATAAAATAGTGATAAATGATATAAAACTGGGAAACAAAGTAAAAGAGACAAATCAAAGCTCTATTCCTCTTGAATTTGTAATAGCTCTGCTTGAAGATAATAATAAAGTAATAGATATAGATATGCCCGTAAAAGGAAATGTAGATGTGCCTGATTTTGAGTACAAGGCTCTGCTGTGGAAAACATTCGGCAACCTAATTATAAAAACGGTGCGTTCACCATTAAGCATATTGGGCTCAATTATGGGCATTGAAGGCGATAAAATGGAGTATGTGGAGTTCGAAGGAGGCTCTATAAAAATTTTGCCGCCTGAACAGGAAAAGCTTGACAATCTTGCAAAACTTTTGGCAAAAAGAGCAAAAATCTTTATAGCACTCAGTGGAAGCTACGACACAAAAATTGACAAAAGAGCTTTACAGAAAGTAAAACTCTCTGACATAGTGCTCAAAAAAAGCGGAGCCAAAAACAGAGGAGATAACTCAAACATGGCAAGCACGGATTTACTTGAAGATATTTATAGAGAATTTTCAAACGACAACAAACTCAGCACTATAAAAGAGGAACTGAATAAAAAATACAAGGGCGAAGAGTTTGACAGAGTTTACACAAGCGCCGTATTTGAAGAGTGTGTGAAATTTCAAGAGGCAACAGAAGAAGAGATGGCAATCTTAGCAAAAAAAAGAGCAGATGCAATTCAATCCTATTTGGTTGAGAGACATGGAATAAACCCTTTAAGGATAAAAGTTCTTGATACCGTACAAGCAGAAGAAAACGAGGATAGATTAGTTAAAACTAAGTTGCAAGTAGAAGTAAAATAAGAGTTTTGCTATAATTGCTTTTGATGTTACGCACTAAAACGAACGCGTCCGTTTTAGTTGCAGGGACTAAAGTCCCTACAACCCCCTAAAGCTACGAAAACTTTGTTTTTCGAGAATTACAAGATGTTTTAAATTAAAGGATTCAGATGGCATTTTCAGCACAAAATCGTAAAGGTACAATGAGCGGCGTGCTCTTTGTAGCCATTTTTGCAGCGGCAGCCACAATGATAGCGGATATACAATTTGTAAAATCATTAGGTATCTCACCACTTGTTATCGGTATTGTTATGGGTATCTTCTATGCAAATACCCTTCACAATCACATTCCTAGTGAGTGGGGAAGCGGTATAACTTTCTCCGGTAAAAAGATTTTAAGATTTGCTATTGTTTTTTACGGATTTCGTATAACTTTTCAACAGATTACGGATGTAGGAATTGACGGATTCATGGTTTCTCTCATCATGTTAAGTACAACTTTCTTACTTGGTACCTACCTTGGTGTAAAAGCATTCAAAATGGACAGAGACACATCTATGCTTACCGCTGCCGGCGCGGCTGTTTGCGGTGCTGCCGCAGTTTTGGCAACGGAGCCTGTTTTAAAGGCAGAGGGGCATAAAACTGCAGTTGCCGTCTCTATGGTTGTTCTTTTTGGAACTATTTCAATGTTTTTGTATCCGGTTTTATACGCATCCATCATTGAACCAGCTGTTGGATTTTTACACATGACGCCTGAAGTATTCGGTATCTATGTTGGCGGAACTATTCATGAAGTTGCTCAAGTTGTGGCTGTTCCTGCCTCTATTTTAGGTGCTCCCCAAGAGATGGCAAACTCAGCTGTTATTGTTAAAATGACAAGAGTTATTATGATTGCCCCTATGCTGATTGTTCTTGGTCTTTACCTCTCCTATGCCGCTAAAAAGAGTGGCGGTGCCGGAAGTGCGGTTAAACTTGTAATTCCTTGGTTTGCAGTCTATTTTATAGGTATGGCGGGTTTTAATTCTCTTGGTTTAGTTCCGCAGAATATAGTCTCTGTTATAAATGAGATAGATACATTTTTACTCACTATGGCCATGACGGCGCTCGGAATGGGCACTATATTTGCTAAGTTCAAAGGTTTGGGTTTAGCACCGCTTTATACCGGAGGTGCAATGTTTGTTTGGCTTGTTGTCGGCGGATTTTTAGTTACAAAATTTGTAGTAGCTACGTTTTAGCAGCGAATGCTTGATTAAGACTCTCCAGTTTATCGTTTATTTGGGATGCTAAGTTCTTATAAAAGATAGCTAGAGCCGGAGCACAAAATTCTATGTTCTCTTCATCTATACAAAAAGAGAGCATAGTGGCTTCTTCGGATGAGCAAACTACACTCGCATTTCTTTTTGTTTTAAAGATAACTCCTGTTTCACCAAAGACAGCTCCGGGTTTAAGAACTCCTATCTTGTTTTTATCACGAAATACTTGACACTCACCGTTTATAATAAAAAAAACTTCGAGACTCTCTTCATTTTGCTTAACTACATAGTCTTTAAATTTGTACTTTACAAATTTTAAATCAGAAACTATCGCTTTCAGCTCCGATGGATCAATGTTTTTAAAAATAGAAATTTTATCCTGAACACTTAAAAGTTTATCCAAGCTTTTACTGTTAGGCTCTTCCTCTGTAATCCTAGTCACCTCTAAGAAATTTGCTATATCATTTATTGAGTAATTCACTTGTAAACCTTTAAACATTTTTGTAGATATAAGTAATCTTTTGAGTATGGCATCATAATCTGTAATCTATTTTTGATATAACTTCTTGAGTCTATATGACTATTGATTGGTATCTTAACATCTTTTAGCGTACTCATAATAATTTTAGAGTTGGCAGCTTCAATCCAAAGAAATTTATCCAGATAATATGTTTTAGTATTTATAACTCTTCGTAGGGAACTCAAAAAATATTTTCTATCTTCAATAAAAATTATTTTAAAATTTTCAAAATAGACTGATTGAAGGTCATTGTACATTTTAGTTAACCTTTCATACTCTTCTCTGTCCACGATAGAAATGCTCGGCATATTCTTATACTTTAACATCTCTGGAGCCAAAAGAGCGTAGCTAGGAGATTCTTTAAAAAATTTATTTTGAAATACAGCATCAATATCGGAAGACTGTTTCTCTTTTTTCTTATATATACTATATAGAAAATTAACATCTGCATGTAATTTTTTAAATGTCCCTTCCATTATTGTATAGTCCAAATTTCTGAAGTGATTCGTTACAGTATTCAAATAATCAATAAGACATA
>JAUSKV010000386.1 GCA_030646745.1 Sulfurimonas sp.
AATGCCTATTCCAACTGTATTTTGCTTTAAATCATAAGCACTTCTCATGTGCGAGCCGGCTAAAAACCCAAGACCACCGGAATAAATCTTCAGTGCCTGATGTATAGCAAACTCCATAGAGAAATATGCGACACTCTTCTCATAATCTTTACTAAACTCATATTGTTGTATCTGCATAATGTTATTATCCTATAGTTTATTTCTAATACCGTATCAATAGTCGCGTAACACTCATACAGCCCTTGGCGCTCTTGCGAATAACCTCAAAATGCCAGAACTATTCTTATATTACTACTCTTTTGTGCCAACAAATTTAACCATGTCCACAAGACGGCTGCTATAACCCCATTCATTGTCATACCAAGCAAGAACTTTTACTGTAGTGCCATCCACTACGCTTGTCATATCAGGCACAAATGTTGAACTGTAAGTACTTCCGATAAAGTCGCTAGAAACTCTTTGGTCGTAATCAATCTCTAGTAAACCCTTAAAGCTTCCGTTCGCAGCTCTGTCCATTGCTGCATTTACCTGCTCTTTTGTTACGGACTGATTCAAATTGACAGTCAAATCTACAACAGAAACATCGGCAGTCGGAACTCTCATGGCATAGCCATTGAGTTTGCCTAAAAGATTTGGCATAACTTTTCCGATTGCTTTTGCAGCACCCGTTGTAGTTGGAATCATATTGATTGCCGCAGCTCTGGCTCTTCTGAAATCTGAAGCATGTTTTACATCCAAAATATTTTGGTCATTTGTGTAGGAGTGAATTGTAGTCATTAAGCCGTTTTTGATGCCAAACTCTTCATCCAAAACTTTACAGATTGGAGCCAGACAGTTTGTTGTACAGCTTGCATTTGAGATGATTGCTTCACCTTTGTAATCATCTGTATTAATGTTTATCACATACGTTGGAGTTTCATCTTTAGCAGGCGCACTCATGACAACTTTTTTTACACCATCTCTTAGGTATGCCTGACACTTCTCAGTCGTTAAAAAAGCTCCAGTACATTCTATAACCACTTCAGCCCCACATTTACCAAAATCTATCAAAGCCGGGTCTCTGTGACTAAAAAGTTTTACGGCTTTACCTGCGATTTCTATCGAGTTTGCATCAATAACTTTTGCATCTATACCTTTATGAACAGAGTCATATTTCAATAAATAGGCAAGCATGTCAGGCTTCGTAGTAGTATTGAGCGCCACTAACTCCATATCGTCTCTAGCCATTATAATTTTCGTAACTATTATACCTATTCTACCCGTACCGTTAATTGCAACTTTTAATGCCATCTGTTTTTCCTTTTGTTGATAAAAATTTAATTTACAATCATAGCTGTAATAAATTTCCATTTAGCTACATTATACACAAAAAACAATTCTTTTTAATCACTCTATAACCTTAAAAAGATAAAAATCATGAAAAATATTTCTAAAAGATAAGGAAGAGGGTTCAGAATTTTGTATTTGTAACTTTTTGTAAACACTTTAGAACTCATTTCTAAGTTCTAAAGTGCAAAACAACTACAACTTACTTGGTATTAAATCTACGGATTCTAAAAAGTGACGAAGATGCACAATAGCATCTTTGGATAAATCATTTCCATGAGAGAGAGTTAAAACATATTCATGACCATTCATAGACAATTTTGCCTTATTCTGTTTTGAACTATCTACATGTACACCATAATGTTCCATCGCTGATAACACTCTCTTTTCATCAATATTTCCTGATGCCGGATGCTCAAATAACTTCTCTAATTTTGCTTTATGTTTATGACTCATTCATAACTCCTTCTTAGTTTATGTACAATGTTCAGTATATCTGTTGCTATCTTATAATAATGTAAATTTGTGTTATATTTAAAATGTATGTTTCATAATTGCAATCATGCGAGACATGTCTATTAAGAAAATTAGGTTTGAAACACTTTTGACGTTACGTAACATCAATGAATCGTATTATTTACTTTGCAATGTGTCATACTTTTTATTTCCACATGCCAAATAGAGTACAATTACCTCAAATATAATAAACAGGTAAAATTATGGCCAAAAAAACAACACTTTTTGAATGTCAGCACTGTGGATTTAGCACTCCTAGATGGATGGGTAAATGCACCAACTGTGGAGCTTGGGACTCATTTATAGAACTAAACGACCATCAGCAAGAGGTTGTAAAACAGACAAAATCAGCCTCCTCCTCAGCCTCAAAAGCCATAAGTATCAATGAGATAAAAGAGAATGAAGTTTTTAGATACTCTTCATTAGATAAAGAGTTAGACGGCGTTTTAGGCGGTGGTATTGTACCTGGTTCACTCACCCTTATCGGCGGAAGCCCCGGTGTCGGAAAATCAACCCTGCTCCTAAAGGTTGGTTCAAACATAGCATCACTCGGCAAAAATGTACTTTATGTAACAGGCGAAGAGTCGGCCGGGCAGATAAAGCTCCGTGCAAATAGACTCAACTCAAATAAAGACTCTCTCTATCTTTTAAGCGAAATCAGATTGGAACAGGTTTTAATTGAACTGGAACATCGCCAATATGAGTTTATTATAATTGACTCAATTCAAACAATGTATTCAGAAAACATCACTTCAGCCGCAGGTTCTGTAACGCAGGTAAGACAAATTACTTTTGAGCTTATGCGAATTGCGAAAGAAAAAGAGATAGCTATTTTTATTATTGGGCACATTACAAAAGAGGGTTCTATCGCAGGTCCTAGAGTTCTTGAACACATGGTCGATACCGTACTCTATTTTGAGGGGGATTCATCCCAAGAACTTAGAATTTTACGAGGCTTCAAAAACCGTTTTGGTCCAACAAGCGAAATAGGTGTATTTGAGATGAGAGCCGAGGGCTTAATATCTGCAACAGATGTTGCATCACGCTTTTTCAGCCGCAATTCTGAACAGTCGGGTTCGGCTCTGACGGTAATTATGGAAGGTTCACGCCCGATTATTTTGGAAGTTCAAGCACTTGTTTCGGAGTCTCACACTTCAAACTCAAAGAGACAAGCAACCGGCTTCGACAACAATAGACTCAACATGTTATTGGCACTGTTGGAGAGAAAACTAGAAATTCCACTCTCCGGTTATGATGTTTTTATAAATATTACAGGTGGCATAAAAATAACAGAAACTGCTGCAGATTTGGCAATACTTGCGGCAATAATAAGCAGCTTTAGAGACCGTGCCATCTCAAAAGAGACCGTTTTTATAGGTGAAGTTTCACTTGTTGGAGATGTCAGAGAAGTATATGCGCTTGATGTTAGACTCAAAGAGGCGATGATGCAAAATATTTCCAAAGCACTCGTAGCAAAAAAGCCTTTAGAAAAAACAAAAATGAAAGTTTTTATCGTAGATGAAGTTACAAAACTATTAGAGTGGTATTGATTTAATTTGGGTTTAAGTGCCAATCAAAGCACTTTTATTATATAATAATTCTATTATTTTAAAAAAAAGGCACTAAATGATTGATGCTCAATTTAGAAGTGAAGAGAGATATGCAAAGTTATCAATAGCATATGAAGGGAAAGAAGAAGGGGAGTTTGTTTGTTCAACTGTAGATAAAATTATTGCAAAGTATGGAATACAGCCTGAAACATATACTTGTAATATTTCGGATGTCAAAGATGTTTTAGTTATTGAATATCACGAAGATATGGATAGAGAAGCCGGTGAAATATTTGAAGATATATTAAAAACTCTAGGTATTAAGCTGTGTGACTAATTTTGCACAAGTTGGAATATAAATGATAAATTTAGAACAATATGCTGAGGGTAATGAACTCTTTAGAGCATACTTTAAAAAAAATAAAGAGGCTCTACTCAAATTAGTAAAAAGAGGACAGGCTCCAAAAGCTCTTTTTATTGGTTGTTCTGATTCAAGAGTTATTCCGGATTTAATGGTGCAATCAAATCCGGGTGACCTTTTTGTAATCAGAAATGTAGGAAATTTTGTCCCGCCCTATAAGCCTGACGAAGATTTTCATGCTACTGCCTCCGGCATAGAGTATGCGGTGAGCGTCTTAAATGTTAAAGAGATAATTATATGTGGACATACGCACTGTGGCGCATGTTTGCATCTCTATGAAAAGATTGAAGACCCATCTTTAGTTCATACAAAAAAATGGCTTGAACTCGGAGAGAGTGCAAAAACTTCAGCAATACTGAGCCTTGGTGTAAATGCTCCACGTGAAGAACTTTTAAGGTTAACAGAAAAATTATCTATTATAAAACAGATAGAAAATTTACTAACATATCCAAATGTGAAAAAACGCTTTGAAGATGAAGATTTGAGTATTCATGGATGGTATTATGATATAGAAACCGGAAATATAGACTACTATAATGCAGAAACATATGAATTTTTACCACTCAGCGATCTACTTGAAAACAGTAGTTCTACATAATATTTTCAAATTTTGATATACTAATAAAAATATAAAGTAAGGGTATGTAATGGCTACGAAAGAAAAAACTGAAAGTAAAGAAAAACCTGAACATCATGAAGAAGTAAAAGAAAAAAAATCCAGTAATATGTTGATGATAATAATTATAGTTGTATTAATATTAATTATTGCGATTGGCGGTGTTGTTGCTGTACTGTTGATGGGTGGAGATGAAAAAAAAGCTGCACACGGTGAACCAGAATCTCAAGCGCACGAGAAACCTGCAGAAAAATCTATTGAAAAAGTTCATAAAAGCGTAGTCAGCTCCGATGATGAAGCAGATGATACAAGAGACTTGGGTGAAATCGGTGTTTTATATCCTCTTGAAACATTTACGGTCAACCTTAAAAGTGATGGTGGGCGTCGCTACCTGAAAGTCACTATGTCACTAGAACTAGAGGGCAAAGAATTAGCACATGAGCTAGAAAAAACAGCTCCGGTATTGAGAGATATAATTATTAAGGTTCTGAAATCTAAGACAGTTGAAGAGATATCTTCTAAAAAAGGTACAAAAAAAATCTCTGACGAAATTATGGGTACGCTTAATGCAAAGATAAAAGACGGTAAAATAAAAGGCATCTATTTTACGGAATTTGTAATCCAATAATGATTGGTATAGACCTAATAAAAACTTCTCGCATGAATCGCTTAATTGAGCGGTTTGGCGACAAAACACTTCTTAAGTTTCTTTCCAATGATGAAATTTCACTCGTTAAAAACTACAAAACTGCCGCAGGCTTTTGGGCAGCCAAAGAAGCTTTTTCAAAAGCATTAGGTGTTGGCATAGGAAGTGAATGCAATTTTCACGACATCACAATCTACAAAACAGGTAAAGGTGCCCCAAAACTAAAACTCTCCCACAAGCTAATAGAAAAATTCAAGATTCAAGACAGCAGCTTATCTATTACACATGACGGTGAGTATGCTATAGCAGTCGTTGTGGTAGAGTTTTTAGCCGCCACCGACGAAATCGAGTAACTCTAACTTATCTCCATCATTTAAATAATATGTACTCCAGCTATCTTGTTTTACAATATCCATATTGACTGCGGCAGCCATTACTTTGCCCTCTAGCGACAACTCTTTCAGTACACCCTCTAGTGTCATGGTAGTGCTAAATTCTCTTACATGACCATTTATAATTAGATTCATTTTTTTCTCTTTTTTCATATAGTTTCAGAATATCTTTTACTGACAAGTTGTTTCTAGCAACTGCAAAGCCAAATCGGCTCTACTCTGAATTTGATTTTTATTTAAGTAAGTGTCGTATTCTATCTATTTTTAATAAAGAAATTATTATTTATTGATATACTTCTCAAACGTTAAAATAATTATAAAGTATGGAATATGATAAATTCTCAAGATGTTTCGGTAGCCACTAAAGATCTTTCTGTTTTATTTGTAGAGGATAATGATGACCTCAGAGAGAATACGGCAGAAATTTTAAAAAAATTCTTCAAAGTAGTAGATACCGGCCAAAACGGCGAATATGCCATGGAAAAATATATAGAATACCATGAAGAGAATTCCGTACATTATGACATTGTAATTTCAGATATAAGAATGCCTATTATGGATGGTGTAGAATTTACAAAACTCATTTATAGTATTAATCCATCCCAGCCGATTATTATACTCTCAGCATTTGATGATTCAGAATATCTTATAAATTTAATTAATATGGGTATTGAACAATTTATAAAAAAACCTATAGATTACCAAGAGTTGTTAAAAGTGCTTCAAAATGTTTCCAAAAAAATATTGAGTTGTTCTATTTCTTCAGACATAAAAATACCAACGAAAATAGAGTTACAAAATCATTTTATATACGATAGAGAAAACCAATCCCTTGTTAATGTTGATACAAATATATACTTGACAAAATATGAAATTTATTTTATGCAATTGCTTACTTCAAATGTAGGAAAGATATACTCTAATGATGAGATAGTTAACTATTTCAGTTCTATGAATGAAGCTATTGATGCAAAAAACATAAGAAAACTAGTATCAAAATTTAGAAAAAAATTACCAAAAAACTGCCTCGAATGCACCTATGGTATCGGGTATAAACTCATTCCTTACTCTAGCTGATTTTACTAAAAGAGTTATAAGAGATATAATACAAAAAATTATTTTTAGGCAAAATAGATGAATCAGGCTAAACACATAGCTATTATTATGGATGGAAATGGTCGTTGGGCTGAGATTCAGGGTAAAAAAAGAGTCAAAGGGCATGAAGCGGGGGCTAAAGTTGTCAAAGAGATAACAACCTACTGCTCAAACCACAAAGATATAGAGAGACTCACTCTCTACGCTTTTTCTACCGAAAACTGGAAAAGACCTAGGCTCGAAGTTGAATTTTTGATGAAACTTTTAGAAAATTATCTCAAAAATGAACTCCCTGTTTACTTAAAAAACAATGTTCGCTTTGAGCCTATTGGAGACATTCGAGCCTTCTCTGCGTCACTCCAGAACACTATTAAAGATGTAAAAGAGAAGACTGCGCATTGTGATGGGCTTGTGCAGTCATTGGCGCTCAACTATGGCGCGCAGGATGAAATTTTAAGAGCTGTAAACAAGATAAAAAAATGTGAAAATGACATTACGGAAGCGATGCTCTCTAATGCGCTTGATTGTCCGCATGATGTGGATTTGCTTATCCGAACAGGTGGTGACCACAGACTTTCAAACTTTTTACTATGGCAGGCAGCGTACGCAGAACTCTTCTTTTGCGACACTTTATGGCCGGATTTTACAACAATTGATTTAGAAAAAATTATAAAAGATTTCACAAAAATAGAACGCCGTTTTGGAGGCTTAAAATAATGGAACAACTACTATTCGCCTTTATATTTGGGACGCTTCTCGGCTCATTTTTAAATGTTCTAATTTTTAGAATTCCAAAAGATGAGAGCGTTATTTTTCCATCATCCCACTGCACAACATGTGGGAACAAACTCAAAGCTTGGCACAATATTCCAATATTCTCATGGCTTATATTACGAGGAAAATGCTACTTTTGCAATTCCAAAATATCTATGCAATACCCTGTTATTGAGTTTTTATCGGGGCTTATATTTTTAGTGTTAACCTATAAATTCGGTATCAGTTTTCCAATACTCTCCATTGCTCTTAGTTTTTTGATGCTTTTGGCTCTTTCCATGATAGATTTTAGATACAAAATGGTTCCTGACAGCCTCAATCTTTTGGCAATTCTCTTCGCTGTTTTAGGTGCATGGAGTATCGGCGGAGTTCTTCTAAACTTACAAAATGCACTTTTTTTTGCAGGTGGATTTACGCTTCTTAGATTTGCTCTCTCCTATATTTTGACAGCCTCGGCGGAGAGGGAGGCAAAAAAAACGCAAACCCCATGGACAAAACATTACCACACCTACCCGTTTATCGAGGCTATGGGAGAAGGTGACATTATGGTTGCAGCCGCTATGGGAGCCTTGCTCGGGGTTAAACTCACTCTTGTGGCAATCTTTTTATCGGCTCTTTTGGCCCTTCCTGTGATGCTCGCTCTCAGAGGTCGTTCGGTCGAGGAGCAAAGAGTCCCTTTTGTTCCATTTTTGACGATGTCCACTTTTATTGTCTATCTACTTGATAGCCCTATTTTAGCATATATTGAGGCTAATTACTAAGCATGTTCAGACTTCAAAAATATATAATAAACAACTTATCCATACTCTTTTTATCGATATTTTTTCCGCTCTTCTCGATAGCGTCTGTAATTTTTTTGATTAAACTGGCAACTTATACGGCTATAATTCAGCTCACAATTTGGGAGATGACACAAC
>JAUSKV010000002.1 GCA_030646745.1 Sulfurimonas sp.
TCTGCATATGAAACCACCCGTCGGCTTTAAAGATAAACTCTCTATGGCAGGTGAACTCTTCTCTCTCAAAAATATCTTTCCAAAGCGGTTAAAGGGGGAAGGTGCATGTCAAAAGGTAAAATATCTTGAAGAAAATATAGATTTGCACAAGCTTCCTGTTTTAACAACATGGGAGCAAGACGGCGGTCCGTTTATAACGATGGGTCAGGTTTATACGCAAAGTCTTGATGGCGAGCTGGTAAATCTCGGCATGTACAGACTTCAGGTTTATGACAAAAATCACCTAGGTATGCATTGGCAAATCCACAAAGATTCCTCACACTTTTTTGACCAGTATCAAAAAGCGGGTAAAAAGATGCCGGTTTGTGTTGCCATAGGCGGAGACCCTCTCTATACATGGTGTGCAACTGCACCTCTCCCTTACGGCGTAAATGAACTTTTAATGTACGGGCTTATAAAAAAAGAGCCGGCTAAACTTGTAAAATCACTTACAACACCTCTCTATATTCCGCAAGATGTGGATTATGTAATAGAGGGTTGGGTGGATACAAATGAGGTTAGAATTGAGGGACCTTTCGGTGATCATACCGGCTATTATACGCTTAAAGAGCCTTATCCGGTTATGCAGGTAAGTGCAATTACAACAAAAAAAGAGAAAGAAAAAGTCTTTTTAGCAACTGTTGTAGGTAAACCTCCGCTAGAAGATAAATATATGGGCTGGGCAACGGGGCGAATATTTTTGCCGCTTTTAAAAACAACTGCACCCGATTTGATTGATTACCATATGCCCGAAAATGGAGGTTTTCATAACCTGATATTAGCAAAAATGCAACCGCACTACAAAGGACATGCAAAACAGTTTATGCATGCTTTTTGGGGTGCTGGGCAGATGAGTTTTGTAAAACATGCAATTTTTTTAGATGAGAATGCTCCAAGGCTTGACAATTATGAAGCCTTGGCAACCTATATTTTGGATAGGTTTACTCCAAAATCTCTCTTTATCTCAGAGGGTATTTTAGATGCGCTCGACCACTCTTCACCGGAGACTCTTGTGGGTGGAAAATTGGGTATAGACTCTACCGGAGCGCACAAAGTAGAAGCTCCTCAGCTGTTGGGCGATGAAGAGTTACTTCAAAGGGTACAAGAGCTTGTTCCGGAAGCTGTACATCTTCATCAATTTATGAGAAGAACTAAAAATCCTATAACGGTTATATCTCTGAACAAAACAAGAAATGTAAAAGAGTGTTTTAAAGCTTTGATAGATTTAAGTACACATATCAGAGTTGTTGTTTTTGTAGATGAGGCTAAAAATGATGTCTATAACTCTTACATGCTAGTCTGGAGAGTAACAAACAATATTGATGCCGGGAGAGATATTTTTATATCAGGATTAATGCTCGGGGTGGATGGAACCAATAAAACCGCACTGGATGGTTTTGTCCGCGAATGGCCGGATGATGTGGATTGTACGCAAAGTGTTGTGGATTCACTCAAAGAGAGAGGAATCTGGGATTTGGATGATGCAACTTATGAGAAGTATCAACTTTAAATTTTAGTTAAACGATTCTTTGTAAATAAAAAAGGCACAAGTGCCGTGGGCTTACCGCCGAGGTAAACTTAGCGTTAGCGTAGGTAGCGGAATTATTTCCGATACCGTTCTAAATCAGATGAAGGGTTTCCTTCATTTTATGCAATAAAATTAAGGGAGTGAAGTATGGAGAAAATGTGGTCAGGTCGCTTTATAGGGAGTGCATCAACTCTTTTAGATCAGTTTAATGCCTCTATTATGTTTGATAGAAAACTTTATCGTGAAGATATAGAGGGTTCTCTCGCACATGCCGCGATGCTTACAAAACAGGGAATATTGACAACTGAGGAGTTCCATCAAATAACTGAGGGGTTGAATCAAGTCATTGTAGAGATAGAGTCAGGTGCGTTTGAGTGGAAAATTTCGGATGAAGATTTGCACATGGCAATAGAAAAACGACTCACTGCCATAATCGGTGATGCAGGCAAAAAACTCCATACTGCAAGAAGCAGAAATGACCAAGTGGCAGTCGATTTTCGCCGTTATGTTTTGCGTAAAAACTTAGAGATTGTGGATGGATTAAAGCTATTGATGCATGAAGTTTTGGTTGTCGCTTCTAAACATACTGAGACAATCTTACCTGGCATGACGCACTTGCAACATGCACAACCGATTAACTTTGCTTTTCATTTAGGTGCTTATTTGGCAATGTTTAAAAGAGATATTGAGAGATTTGAGAGTTCACACAAAAGAAATAATATTTCGCCTCTGGGATGCGCAGCACTTGCAGGAACGCCACACAATATAGACAGAAACATGACAGCAGAACTTTTAGGTTTTGACGGTGTGAGTGTAAACTGTCTGGACACGGTAAGTGACAGAGATTTTGCACTTGAGATATTGTTTAACATCTCAACTATGATGATGCACATCTCCCGTTTGAGTGAAGAGCTTGTCATGTGGTCGAGTTACGAGTTTGGCTTTGTTGAGCTGAGTGATGAATACTCGACAGGTTCATCCATCATGCCGCAAAAGAAAAATCCTGATGTATTAGAATTAGTCAGAGCATATGCAGCAATTATACAGGGTAATTCTTTAGCGATAAACAATATAATCTTAAAATTACCCTCTGGCTACAACAGAGATTTGCAATTGACAAAAAAGCCAATGATTGAAAGCTTCGCAATCACAAACAATTGCCTTGAAATAATGG
>JAUSKV010000005.1 GCA_030646745.1 Sulfurimonas sp.
GATGTCGCCATTCTCTTCCCAAACTCTTTTCATGATGATATTATCTTCCGTGCCGTCCCAAACTTTTATATAAGTTCCCTCTTTATATCCGTTGTCTTGGCGAAATTGATTCAAAATATTTTTGCCTACATAGAGTCTGTAAAGTGTTTCTAAATCCAACCCGCTCATGGTGACCAAATCAAAAAACTCTTTTATCAATTGGTCTATAATTACCCCATCTTTTGTGAGCGATAAAATCATTATATTCTCAACTTTTGCCATTATCTCATCTTGTGAAGCAAACAAACTGTTTTTATTATTTAATCTATCGAAATTTTCTAACTCCGAAATATCAATAGCCAAATTTTCTATCTGTCCTCGCATGTTTTGAGCATAGTTCTCAATCGCTAAACTCATAATAAAGTGCCAAACATCCACCACTTCAATTTGCAAATTATCCCAATCCGGCTCTTGGTCTATGTTTTTCCAGTGCTTCCATGAAAAGCTGTCTATCATCTCGGCTGCTTCCATGTAAATACATCTTTTCCAGTTTATTTTTTTACCGTTTTTTGTAGTTCCGTTTACCCACTTCTCTCCGTTTGTAGCGTCATTGAGTTGGGCTTGAAGCTGTAGCATTAGTAATATTTTATCCATTGTGTTCACTCTTTATAAAAATAATTTTGCCCATTCTATCTAATATGCTAAAATACCCTACTTAAACTTTAGAGAATAACTATGAAAAGAATCAATTGCAGAGTATGCGAACACTATTTTGTAACCTGGGAACCTCAAAGACCACATGGTTGCAAGGCATACGGCTTTAAATCACCTCAGATTCCATCACTCTTAGTTTTTCAGAGTACTGGAACGGATTGTGCCCTGTTTAAACAGAAGCATCCCAAATAATCTTCTCCCCAAACCCAAGTCTATTATCTGTCATCTTAAAATAATTTACTTTAATTTGCCATAGTTTTGGAGTGAGCGCAAGGGCATAGGGAAAGGCTTTAAAATAACGTGTTTTTAGCTCTTTATCTTCAAGCGGCACAAAACTTCCTCTAAACTGAACACCTTGAATTTTGCCTATAATTTTTGTCTCTAAAAGTATATTTCCTGCGACATTTGAGTTTTTAGCAATATGTTCCACATGTTTTGTTTCATCACTGCTGGCAACAACAAAAGAGAGTTTTTGCGCATCAAAAGCGTAAAAAAGAGAGCAGACACTTATCTCATCAGCAGTTGCAGTTGCCAAACTCATAACATGATGTTCGTTCAAAAATTTGCTTATCTTTTTTAGTTTTTCGCTCATAAACTTACTTATTTGACAAAAAACTTTCTAGTTCGTCAGCGCTTTTTATATCTCTTTTTTCTAGCATCATTCTAGCCAGTTCATCATTTGCAAAAGAGTCAAATATATCATTCGGGCTAGACATGTTGTAGTAACTTTTCATAAAATGTATAAGAGTAATAAAATTGTCATCCTTAGAATTTCTTTCTGCCTTGAAATCCTTGTATCCATCCCAACTTATCTTTACCATTTTATACCCCAAATCTATTTTGTAAAGCAAGTTCGAGCTGCTCAATTACCTGCAACATTTTAACATGAGAGAGTGCAAAATTCAAGCGCATAAAACCGCTTCCCTCTCGTCCGAAACTAATGCCTGCATTTAAGCCAAGCTTTGCCTCATCTATAAAAAATTCTCTCAACTTTTTATCAGAGAGTTTCATCCCTCTACAATCAAGCCAAGCCAGATAGGTGGCTTCTGGCGGGGTAACTTTTATTCTCTTTGGAAACCTCTCACAAAGATTTTGCAGCATGAGAAAATTTTGAAAAAGATGAATTTTCAACTCCTCCAGCCACCCCTTGCCATGCACATATGCCGCTTCAAATCCTACATGTCCAAACACCGTTCCATTTGCAAAATGCACTCTTTTATACACTTCAAGAAATTTCGCTCTTAACTCTTTATTTGGAATGGCAACCGTACTCATCGCAAACCCCGCCATATTGAATGTTTTTCCAACGCCCATAGCCGTAATCGTAATATCTCTAGCCTTTTGGCTCAGCGAAGCGAACGGCATGTGAACATTGGGTGCATAGACCAAATCGGAGTGAATTTCATCCGAAAATACAACAATGTTATGCTCCAAACAAAGCTCTAAAATCTGCTCCAACTCCTCTTTACTCCAAACGCGTCCAACGGGATTATGAGGCGAGCAGAGCAGTAAAAGTTTTGTTTTTTCATCTATTTTGGTTTTTAAATCTTCTATATCAAAAACATACTTTCCATTTTCCAACTGCTTAAGCGGATTTTTTATAAGTTTTCTTTTATGCTCTTTGACACTATGAAAAAATGGGGAATAGACGGGAGTTTGCACAATCACCCCCTCACCCTCTTTGGTAAAAGCCTCAATTACAGCATTCATCGAAGCCACAACAGAGTGAGAATAAAACATATCCTCCAACTCGTAAGCCACTCCATGCTCTTTTTTTATCCACTCTATCTGCGCCATAAAAGCACTTTTTGGCATCTCTTCATACCCAAAAACAGGATGTTCCAACCGTTTTTTCACGGCATCAAGAACAAAATCAGGCGTATCAATATCCATATCCGCCACCCAAATAGGAAGCACATCATCTCTGCCAAAAAGCTGTTTTCTCAGAGTGTATTTTTCTGCGTTACTATTTTCGCGGCATGTGGAAGTTTGGAAGATATAATTCATATTTTACTCACATCAGAAATTTTAATGGTTTATCTCATGAAAATTTTGATAATTAGAATAAACACTTTTTTTGTTTTCTATGTACTTTTTATTTATGAGAGCTTGTTGCAAACTCTCTGCTATTTTTTTTGCTAAATAATATGCTAAATTCGGCGGAACAGCATTTCCAACCATTTTATACCCCGCGGTTAAATTTGTATAATAAAACTTATGCTCATCAGGAAAGGTTTGTATCCTCGCACACTCTCTCACGCTAAGTCTTCTGTAAAGGTGCTCACTTTTTGGCACAAATATTCTTTTATTTTGCTCTACAAATTCCATCTTTGGAGCTTGTGGATGAAGAGGTGCATGTCTGCCTCCGGCTTGAATCGTAAATGATGGCTCATCCCAAGCTCTTACTCTGTTTCGTGACATGTACATAGATGAAAAATCACCCGTCATATATTCATGATTTTCTATGAAACATTCACTTGCATTCGTGTAAGTTTTATTTATCGCAGGAAGAGCATTTTCTTTTAAATCTGAAATAACATCGTGCAAAAATCTTTTTTTACTAAACTCTTGCGGAAATTCAAACTTTACATTCAAATCTTTTCTAAAACCAATAAAAAAAACTCTTTTTCTATCTTGAGGAACTTTATAATCATGTGCATTTAAAAGCTTAAAAGAGAGGTCGTATCCACTCTCTATAAAGTGACTTTTTATATTTTCTAATGCCCCGTCATGCCGCCCAGCCAACATGCCAGAAACATTTTCAGCCAAGAAAAAAAGTGGCTTTTTATCTCGTAAAACTCGTATAAATTCAAAAAACAGTTGCCCCCGATGGTCATCTATGCCACGAGATTTTCCAGCCTCACTCCAACTCTGACACGGAGGCCCACCAATAAGCCCAATAGCTTCTGGAATTTCACTTGATGGAATAGCTACTATGCTTCTTCTATCTAGCTTTGTATTTGGAAAGTTTTTTTCAAAAGTTTCCCAAATTTCTTTGTCATATTCATTTGCCCAAATGGTTTTAAATCCGGCTTTTTCAAAACCAAGGTCTAAGCCACCTGCACCTGAGAATAGGGATATTATGTTCATTAGAACTCCTATTGTTTTAGAATTATCATTTTATCTAAAAGATAATATCAAGTAGCTAATATAATTTTTTTTACTTAAATATTGATATAATCAAAAAAACTTCAAGGTAAAAAATGCCAAACTTTTCAAAAACAGAAAAAATAATTCTTGATACATTAAAAAAAAACGCTTATTTTAATTATGAAGGTAATCCATACCGATTAATAAAATTTGATAAACCCACAACATCAACTGGAGAACCAAAAACAGATATTTACATATTATCAAAAACGGTTCATGGAAAGAATTTTGAATTTAAAATATCCGTAAAACAAAGTAATGCTGATTTTTTAGAAAATAAAATCAATGCAGAAAGAGCCTCAAAGCTTTTTGGTACAAAGTGGCAAGAACTTATTAAGTCCTTAACAAATTCAGTAAAAAATGATTTTACAAGTCAAAAATTAATTTACAAAGCAAAACAAGGAAAAACAGAAGAAGGAGTTTTTACCTTAGGTTGGAAATTTGAAATCCTAAATAAATCTGCCACTAATCGTTCTGCAGAGTTGCCCAAAGAAATACTACGAGAAGTTTTAACAGGTGAGAATTTAAATTCTACTAAAAAAAATGCTTTTATTAAGGGAGAAACAATCCAAAATTCTGGAGTTGCAAATTTTATCCTCCCAAATGCTGAGCATATAGATTTAACCAATTTAAATGCTATCATGGGGAACATTATCACAATAGATAAATACATAAATAATCCTATCAACAAAGTTTACTTTGCTTGTAAAGCACTGAATTATAGAAGTAAATATAAGCCTTCCCCAAAATGGGATGGAGATAGACCTCTTAGTGTATATGTAAATTGGTTTGAAGATAACAATAAATTACATCATAAGTTTTGTTTTGATAATCCTTTAAACAAAAAAGGAAATGCAGTCGCTAAGGACTTACAAGCTGCACTTGCAAGCCTTAATATTGTCACTACAGATGATATTAATTGTAGTAATATAAGTGATTATTCAATAGTTTGTCAATAGCATCACTATTTCTTAGTATCAAATCTGGTGGATTATTTTTATTGCCGCCATAAGAATATATACTCTGGCATTTTAATAACTTTTGAGCTTCATCCGTTTCATTTGATGTATCGGCAAAAATATCTTTTATATATGTTTCTAGCCCTTCGCCCATATTGTTGGCTCTATTGTTACCACCAGTGATGCTTGCGATATTTATTTCATAGTTATTGACAATATTTACAAATGCTTTAAGTATATTTGACATTTCATCTTCCCATTTTTCTTTTTGAGTACTAATAGTTTATTTTTTAGACATAATACCATTTTTATAAAAGTTTCATAAAAATATATCATTTTGCAATATTATTTCTTCCCCCAAACACTAACCTCTGCAACGCTGTGCTGAAACTTCCTGTGCGTCTCTCTTATGACAAACTCCAAATCTTCTACATGTAAAAGCTCAAAATCTTTACTCAAAATCTCTTTAAGCGTATCAATGGTTTTTATATCTTTGCCGCTCTCATCTTTATAACCGCCGAGCCAGAACTCTTTTTTGGTAGAGCTCTCCTGCCATGTGTATGGGGAGGTTAGTATCAAGACCCCATCACTGTTCAATCTCTCGTAAACGCTATCCAAAAAGAGTTTTGGGTTATATAGTCTGTCTATGAGATTTGTCGCCATAACTAAATCGTAAGAGTGAAAATTTGGTTTTAGGTTACAAGCATCGCCCTGCCAAAAGGCTACTTTCTCTTTTATGTTTTCATACCCGAGTTCTTCTATTGTAATTCTTTTATCTGAAATTAAATCGCCCTCTTCTTTCGAATGAAATGCAAGATAGCCCTCACACTTCAGTTTTACACCCACACCGATAAATCTGGCAGAAAAGTCAATACCCTCAACCTCATCAAAGCTCTTTGCCAGTTCAAAAGTTGCCCTTCCTGTTGCACAACCCAAATCCAGTGCTTTTGTTTTATTTATTGCAAACTTAGAGGCTATTTTTGCACATTCCTCGGCAAAATTTTTCACGCCGAAATATTCATCGCCGTACTGAAACTCGCAGTACTGCGACACAAGCTCGTCGCTCTCGTAAACATCGTTTTGTATCTTTACTTCGCTCTTTGAGATGACATATCTAAACCCTGCGTTTTGAAAAAAGTGTCTGCGAAATGCGTAACGGGAGTGCTTCATTATAATATTTCCGCTGCTTGCCCACGACGAGCCGAGTATAAGTGCGTGCCTGTTATCAAATGTCGGAGTTGAAAAGTCATCATACGCCTCGTGGATTTCAAAGCCGTCAAATCCAAAAATTGGCGTTCTACTCCATTGCCAAACATTCCCGACCACATCGCCAAACTCTTTGAACATGAACTTACTAACGGGGCATGCGCTGAAATAATGGGCAAAGTTCAGATTTGCCGTTTTGTCATCAAAATCCGGTAAATCAACCAAACCTGCATGCTCATAAATGGCTCTAAACTCCGCTTCACTCGGCAGGCTGTAAGTCACTCCCTCTTTTTTACTCTTAAATCTGCAAAATGCCTCGGCTTCGAGCGCATTTACATCGACAGGCCAGTTGAGTGGCATGTTGATTATTGAATGGAGTGTTCTGTATTTGAATATTCCGTTTTCTAGAACCCAAAATGGCGGATGTTTTGCTTTGCGGATGTCTAAAAACTTCTTCCCCTCATCATCCCAAAATTCTCTGTTTTCATACCCGCCATCCTGCACAAACTCCATAAATTCACCGTTGCTTACCAGATATTTTGAAGCCTGAAACTCTGCTACATCCTCTTCATACTTTCCATACTCATTGTCCCAACCGTAAAGGCGGTGCGATTTTTCTTTGCCTAGTCGCACATGGCTTGAGGGAATTGTGAGCATCTCATTTTTTGGAGCTTCGCCTACTTCTTGGCAAATGGTAAACTCTGCCACCTCTTTTACAAATTCAACTGGCATCTGTCTATGCAAAACTAAAGAGGTTTCCACATGGATTCTCTCATGCTCAATCGCCATCAAAACTACCCATATGTCGGAGTTTTGTGTGATTGGCAAAGTAAGAGGCATATGGGTTATCAGCACATCCACAAGAGTTCTCACCTTGTCACGATACTCTCGAACTTCGCTCACTTTTGGCCATTTGTAACTACTGCTTGAAATATCGTCCCATGCCATTTCATCCACGCCAATGGCAAAAATGGATTCAAAATTTGGATTGATTCTCTCTTTGATTATTTTCATTAGAATGAGTTTGTTGATAAAAAAAGTTGCGGTATGTCCAAAATAGAATATCATAGGATGGCGCGTCGGCTCCGATTTTTTGTAAAAAACCTCATCCTCTTTTAAGAGCTCAAAAGTCTTCTCAAACAAATCAAAAGTTTTATGAAAATAGTTCCGTATCTCTTGGCGTTTTAATTCAGGATTGTTCCCATCAAGTAGCGGCGGGTATGTGCTAAACTCTCTCAATAATAAGCCTTTTTTTTAATTTCTCTATTGTAGCAAATTAGCTATAATTTTTTATGCAATTAATCAAAAGTAACCTACTCAACAATTTTTCAAATCTCACACACGCTTTTACCACAAGAGAGGAAGGAGCAAGCCAAAAGCCTTATAGCTCTTTGAATCTTGCTTGGCATGTGGGCGATGATGCGCAGCATGTGGAGACAAACCATGAACTTTTGAGCGAAAAGCTTGGATATGATAAAAACTCGCTTATTCACATGAAACAGATTCACTCCAATTTGGTTCATGTGGTAAACGAAGAGGATGATTTTTTCACACCAAAAAGCTGCGATGCTCTTATTACAAACAAAAAAAACACTCCTCTAATGGTGATGGTGGCGGATTGCTCACCTCTGCTTTTTTATGATAATAAACAAAAAGTGATAGCAGTTGCACATGCAGGCAGAGCCGGGGCATTTTACAATATTGTCAAAAATGTTGTTGACTCTTTTGTAAGTGAGTTTGCATGTGAACCGCAAAATATTTATGTAACTGTAGGTGCAAGTATCAGTGTCTGCTGCTATGAGGTCGGGCAAGAGATTTATGAAGAGGCATGTGCAATCGGTTTGGAGTATGCAGTGAATAAAAAAGAGAAGAGCTATTATTTGGATGTTAGCAAAATTTTACAAACGCAACTCTTAGCATGCGGCATTCAAAAAGAGCATGTTGAAATCTCAGATGCCTGCACATGTTGCGAACATGAGAGCTATTTCTCCTATAGAAAAAGCGGAGTGACCGGCAGGTTTGCCGGGGTTATTGCCCTGAAATAGCTTTATTAGCCTTGCAAAAGTTTTTCAAACTCCGCCGCGGGAACAGGTTTGCTTTTTAGATACCCTTGAAACATCATACACCCTTTCTCTTTTAAAAACTCTAGCTGGTCTTCGCGCTCCACACCCTCTGCTAGGAGCTGAAATCCGAGTGCTTCTCCCATGGCAATAATTGCGCTTACTATTGCCATGTCGTCCATATCATAAGGGATATCATCTACAAAACTTTTGTCTATTTTGAGTACATCGATAGGAAATCGTTTGAGATAACTCAGAGATGAGTAGCCTGTGCCAAAATCATCAATTGCCAAGCGAATTCCTTTTGCACGAAGGAGATGGAGCATCTCAACTGTCTCTTCCTCCCTTTGCATTAAGGCACTCTCTGTCAGTTCCAGTTCCAGATGATTTGCTTTATATCCGCTCTTTTTGAGAGCTTGTTCTACCATTAACGGGATATTTTGAAAACGAACTTGATGTGCCGAGACATTTACTGCCAATGTTAAACGATGTCCAAGGTCAAGCCAAATTTTACCCTGTCTGCATGTCTCATTTAAAACCCACTCTCCAATACTGCTTATAAGTCCAAGCTCTTCTGCTATTGGAATAAATTCTATCGGAGGGACAAGCCCCTTTTGCGGATGATTCCATCGCACCAACGCCTCCGCACCAAGGATACGCCCTGAAGCGATATGAACCTGTGGCTGGTAATAGACTTCAAACTCATTCTTTTCAATAGCGCGGCGCAAATCATTTTCGCACTCTATTCTTTTACGCGCCAACTCCGTAAGTTCATCCGTATAGTAGCTATACGTTCCTCGTCCATCCGCTTTTGATTTATAAAGTGCAGTGTCAGAGTGTTGCAGAAGGTCTGATGCATTAGTTCCATCATTAGGGTAAAGTGCTATTCCTACGCTTACCCCAACATGAATTACAGCTTTGGCAGATAATTTATAATCCAAAGAGAGCGTATGAATCATCTCGGATGCAAGTCGTCCTGCATCCTCCGGATGTGTCAAATTTTCCAAGATTACAGCAAATTCATCTCCGCCGATACGACCCACAATGTCGCCTTCTCTCAGACGCGAAGAAAAACTGCTTGCGATATATTGAAGCAACTCATCTCCGGAATTGTGTCCGTAACTATCATTTATATCTTTAAAACGATCCAAATCAAACACTAGAAATGCTACCCGTGTTTTGTTGCGTTTTGCTTGTTCTATTGAATTTTGCAGATGCGACATCAAAAGAGTACGATTTGCCAGCCCCGTCAAAGAGTCATAGTTTGCAAGTGTTTCAAGTTTTTCTTGATAGAGCTTTTGCTCCGTAATATCTTGAACCATTCCAATTCCTGAAAAAAGTTTCCCGGACGCATCTATTTCGAGTTTAGCATACTCTTTTACCCATTTTGTCTCATTTTTTACAATAATGCGATGTTCAACTTCATATTTTGCCCCTCTTAACGCCTCTTGCCAAGCGTTATTAACCATTTTCATATCATCTGGATGGATTTGCTCCAAAAATGAGCCGTAGGTGAGTGGGGTATCTTTTGAGACTCCAAAAATTCTATAAGTTTCATCGGACCATTCCAAAATATTATTTTCTACATTGATCCTCCAGCTCCCGATTTTCGCCAATTTTTGTACATTTGCAAGATCATTATCTTTGCGAATTATCTCATTTTCATGTTCTATCTGCTCTGTAAAATCCTGAAAAATTCCCAGAGCTTTGATTGGATTATTCTCTTTATCATATTGAAATTCCGTGTGTGTTTTAATCCACTTAAAGCCGCCGTTTATATCGTGCACTTTATATATGGATGCATGTCTTTTACTTTTTTTAGAGGCATCAAAGAGTTGATATTGAACTCTCTCTTTATCCTCCGGTGCGAAATGTTTTATAACTTCGCCAAAAGGTATCTTCTTTTTATTCTCTATGCCAAAAATTTTATAAGCTTCTTGGCTGCCGGAGAATTCATCCCGCTCAATGTCCCATTCCCATGTTCCGATATGTGCGAGTGTTTGGATGTTATCCATCTCTTCATTTTTATGTTTTCGCTCACTTATATCCCGTGCGATTCCAATAACTCCAATCACCTTTCCAGTACTGTCTTTCATGGGTGTTTTTATCGTTTCAAAAAAACCTTCATGACTGCCATCCCCAAATTTTAAAAATTCATCATTTGTTCGGGAGCCGCCTGCTACTATTGCTATTTTGTCATGTTCACGAAAAAAATCGGCTAACTCTGCATCCACAAAATCAAAATCACTTTTCCCGATAATTTCTGATTCTTTTGCATTAAAAAGACGTTCAAACATCTCATTACATGCCAAAAATATGCCATTTGTATCTTTGAGCCATATCAAATCCGGAATAGTATTTATGAGTGTATGGAAAAATATTTTTTGTTCTGTGAGTTCTTTTTTTTGCTTAAAAAGCTTGGAAATAGTCTCATTTTTTTGCTCAATTGACTTGATTAAATGTTCAAAATAACTGCCATGGATAGCATGAAGCAGATCATGGCGGCTTATCATTCCGACCAAATTTTGCAACTCATCCACCACTATAAGTTGATGAACCCCATGTTTTTTCATCTGCGTTACAGCTTCATGTATAAAAATATCATCTTTTATCACTTTAAAATCGGCTTGCGAAAGTGATTCAACGCTCTTGTCTCTAATATCTTTGTCTCTCGTATGCCATTGCGCAATATCGCGCTCTGTAA
>JAUSKV010000020.1 GCA_030646745.1 Sulfurimonas sp.
CTTCATTCTCTTGATTTTATTTTGAAAACACTTCACCCTTTTATGCCTTTTATTACAGAATACCTCTACCACGAGCTTTCAGGCACAAGCCTAAAGAGTGGCGAATCGATTATGGTTATGCGCTACCCTTACAAAATCAAACAGCGAAAAGAGGAGGAAAAATTTGAGATTATTATGGACGCGATTGTCTCCATAAGAAGAGCAAAAGTCCTCGTTGATTTAGCAAACCAAAAGATAGAAAAAGCATTTGTGAAAATCGACGGTATAAGCGAAGAGGACAAAACAATGATGCTACCGTTCATCGCCAGACTTGCAAAAGTTGAAGTCGTAGAATTTACAGATACAAAAATAGAAAATGCTGTAAGCGACATAGCCGACACATGTGAGACCTTTATCCCGACTGAAAGTATAGATTTGAGTTCAATCATCTCAAAACTTGAAAAGCAGGATGAGAAGCTGCAAAAAGAGATAGACAAATTGGCAGGAATGCTCAACAATGAACGATTCGTAGCCAATGCGCCAGAAGATGTTTTGGCTAAAAACCGTGAAGCTTTGGCTGATGCAGAATCAAAAAAGGGAAAAGTCTTAGAACAGCTTCACTCCCTTCAAAAATAATCCTACACTCGCATCTTGACATCTGATGTTACGCACTTAAACGAACAAGTCCGTTTAAGTGGCAGGGACAAGATGTCCCTACCACCCCCTAAAGCTACAAAACAAGAGAATCGTTTTTCGCATAGCGAAAATGTTTCTTTAGAAAAAACTTGTTTTTCGAGCTTTTCAAGGTGTATTACACTCTTTTTTACAAAACAGTTAACATGTGGAAATATTTCCACATGCTCCCTATTTTAGGCTGTTTTGAAACTTTGATGAAACTCCAAAGTGATAGAATGCTCTTATGAATTACAAAAATAGAAAACTTGACACAAATAATTTAAAATTACTCAAAAACTTAATCTACAAAAAAATATAAAACAGATGCAACATACAATTGATGATTTCTCAAATTATTACGCAACTCCCGGCAAAGTAGAAATTTTTTATCCAAAAGTTGTATTACAAAAATATATTTTTGAGATACTAAACTCTAAAATAATCTTAAAAAATACAGAAATACAACTTGATATAGAAGATACTTTTGAGTTGCATTGTTATGAGCATATATTTTCAAATATTATGATGATTCTTATTGACATTTTCAATCCAACAACACCAACAACAAGATACAAATATCTATCTTTGCACTGAACAAAAAGTATATAATAAAATATAGTGACAATGCAGGCGGAATAAAAATCAAACCGATAGAAAAAGTGTTTGAACGCTTTGTTAGCTCTAAACTCAAATTTTTAAACTATTGAATTTCCACATGTAAAAACTTGTTTTTTCTAAGAATCACAACCATTTAGCGTCATTCCTAATAACTATAAATTTCTCCGGCTTTATAGAACGGTATTTTGGCATGCTTTCACCTATTGAAGCATTTACATATGTTGGGTCGGCTATTACATATTTTTTCAGACCTGCATTTATACTGTCTCCACTCAGAGGAATAGACAAAGCTGTTGCCATGTGGTCTTTGTACTTTACCCCGATAACACCGACATTAAACAGCTCTTTGACAAGGTATGAGAACAAAATTGCCCTATCCTCACAGTCAGACTGGTCATAATAGAGCGCCTCCTCTGCAAACATAACCTTTTCTCGCCCAAATTGCTCCGCGTCACTCTTGTAAACAAAGGCGTTCTGAACAAAATGAAGTACAAAATTCATAGCCTCGCTTGAGTGCTTGTTATCTATATATTTTTTTAAAGCAACTGCAATTGTTTCATAACTTCTTCTCTCAACCGGAGCATTAAAAAAGGTTTCATAATCCGCCTGCGGGTAAGATGCCATAAAATCTATAAGATTTTGGTTATATTCATAAGGTATGACATACGCATCTCCATGCTGTTTAAAAGAGAGCGTTTTGCTCTTCATATTCTCACTCAAATTTGGAAGAGATTCTAGAGTCAAATCGAGTGGTTTATCCGCCTCCGGATAGTTCTGCTTGTATGTATAGATACTCCCGACCTGATTCTTGGAATAGTTTGAGATAACATAATATCTTTTACCGTCAATCGTATAGCTTGGAGTAGAGTAAATCAATTTTTGAGAATAGTGCATTAAAACTACATTTTCATAGGAAAGTCCGACTTTTACTACATAACCCAGCTTGTTAAAAAGAAACCAACTCAAAAGACGAGCCTCGTTCTCATTTGAATATATACCTTCACCCAGTTTTATAACAAGTTGATAGACTCCCCAATCATTAAGGTTCATTCTCTTCGAAACACTGTTTATATCATTCAGAAGAGTTGAATAATCGCTTGCTACAACGTCATCAAAAAAATTGCTTATTCCCTCTTTGCTTTGTGGAGAGAAATTTGCTTTATCTAAGCCTAGCGGAATTTCAAAACCTATTGTTGTTCCAAAAAAATCAAAAGATGTACCCTTTGCATCTTTGTGAATCTCTTTTATCGCAATAGATTTTTTCTGAGGCAATACCTCTATTTTCATCTTTGGACCTTCGAGCGGAACCTTTCTTTCTTCAGCGAAAGGCATCACTTTAGGCTTTGGCTTTGCATAAAAAGAGTCTGGAATTTGCGCATTATATGCTTCCCACTCTGCTTTTAAATATCTATTAAACGCTTCATCTTTTTCATCTTTATATTTTTTAAAAGATTCGGATTGAGAGAGTTTATAATCTGAAAATGATTGTGCGCTAAGTGGTGTAAAAGCTAAGCCTAAAAGTAGGACTAAGCTATAGCGGCCAAATAGATTGCAATATTTTCGTTCCCCAACCTTGTTTTGTAGCACGGTCAACGTCTCCCTCTGTTTTATATAATATTTTAGCTTCACTCATCTGGTCAGAGTTTATAGAGTTATATTGGTCTATATCGTAGGGTCTGATGACACCGCTGATTTGAACAATCTGTTTTTGCTCATCTATGAGTATCTCTCTTTTACCGGCGATAAAGTAGTTTCCGTTTTGAAGCACTTTTACGATTCTTGCTGTTACTGTTGTAGTAAATGAAGCATCTTTGGTTGCACTTCCTTTGCCTTTAAACGCATTTGTTTTTCCTGCTGTGAATCCAACATTGGAAAATCTATTGATTTCGCCTGCAATCGCACTAGCAGTTCCGCCGCCGGTAGGAGAAACAACACCTCCTCCCATATTTGTACTGTCATCCGCACTAAGTTGTTTATCAGCTGAACTCGAACTAGCCGCAGATTCGGAGATTACAACTTTGACAATATCGTTTGTGTGCATCGCCTTATGGTCTGAAAAAAGAGGATTATCCCCCTGTCCGAAGATACTTCCTGTGGATACAAAATCTTGAGAGTCCTCATGTGCGGGCATCTGCTCAACATAAGCAGGAGGCTCAAAATTAATTTCCGGGTCTGATAAACCGGCTGTACATCCACTCAAAAACAGTACGGCAGAAAATGGTACGAAAATAGCTAAAACTGTTTTTTTCATTCTAATCTCTTTGATAGCAGTATCTTTAAGTTATAATACTAGCAAAAATAGTTCCAAGGATGATTTATGAGTTTGAGAGAGACAATTAATAACGATGTAAAAGAGGCTATGAAAGCAAAAGATGCAAAAAAAAGAGATGCTCTACGCCTTTTGACAAGTGCATTTAAACAGATAGAGGTGGATGAGCGAAAAGAGCTCAGTGATGAGGATGTTATAAAAATCATACAAACGCAAATTAAAAGAAGAAACGATGCTGCAACACAATACAGAGATGCAGGTCGTGATGATTTATTACGTATTGAACTTGATGAAATAGAAATTTACACTCCCTACCTCCCTGCACAGCTAAGTGACGAG
>JAUSKV010000136.1 GCA_030646745.1 Sulfurimonas sp.
GGTATTTATTATTTTACCCGATTGACACGGAATTATGAACAGTCCCTAAAATTTAGGGATTTGACCTCTTTTTACAGCCAAAAAACTTAAAAATATTCTATAAAAATTTTTATAAAAAATCACACAAACCCTATCTTCTTCGTTCCCTCTTTAGCTTCATCATGGATACTCTGCATACTTGAAACCGCTTGCAGCACTTTTTGAAGTAGTTCCGTTATTTCTTTGTCATTTGTTTCTAGTTTTTCAACTCTTTTGATGTTACACTCAATATCAAAGTTTTTTTGCCCATCTTGCAAAAAACCTAGATGGAGTCAATCTCTCACTTATTTTTTTACCAAGCAGTATGTGCTCACACAAAATTTTTGCCAAGTAAGGTGCCAATACAAAGCCGTATCCGCCGTTTCCGTTTATCATGTAGAGGTTTGGATAGTAGGTGTATTCATCATGGTTTGGTTTTTTGGTTTTAAACTTCAAATTTCCATAAGAGAGAGTTTCATTCGACATAACCAAACCGCCGATGAGTGGCATGTAATCAAATGAGCCAGACCTGAGACCTGTAAAATCTCTTATTATTTCTACATTTTCAAGATTCAGAGTTCGTGATGCTTTTTCTAGCAGCTCAGCTCTCCCCTCGTTTATATCATACGACTCAGAGTTTTTTTGCGGATGGTAGTGAACATTATGTGTCGCACCGATTGCAAGGCAACCGTTTGAACTGGGTGAGATAGAGACAAACTGATGAATTGAGCATGGATTTTGTGTAGTAGTTTTTATATCTATGCGATGTCCCCAAACACCTCGAAGCTGGATATATGGCTCTTTTATAACTGCTTCATACGCACCGATTGCCAGAACAACATCTTTTGCAGAGTAACTCTCATTGATAATCCATACGCCATCATCATAAACCAAACTCTCAACTTTTTCTTTCACAAACCGAGCATTTTTACTCAGAGCTTCGCACATGGCTTTGGCATTTACCACACCGCCGTTTATGCAGACATTTTCGTGCAATACTGCTTCTGGAGTTAATTGTTCCAAAAGCTCTTTAGGCGGAGTTTTTAATTTTAAAGAGGTATCTTTTTTATACGCTTTTATTATTTCAGAGTCACTCTCATCTTGGGCAATATGTAAAATCGGGGCTTTTGTGAGAAGATGAGAAAAGTTCTTTTCGTAAAAATCCATACTATAAACAAAGGCATCATGAATTAACTCTTTTAACTCACCGCTCTTTGAAAACTTTGGAGAAATAAATGCTCCTGCGGCACCGCTCCCGCCATGTGCTATGCCACTCATGTCAAAGATAACAACACTCTTTTTTGCGTGGCTAAATTCGTATGCAACGCTGCAACCATTAATACCGGCACCGATTATGGCTATATCGTACATGCCAAACTCCTGAACTAATTCTCACATTTTAATATCCAAGATTTTATCTGCAAGAGCGTTAAAATGTGCTTCAAGCAATAGTTCTTGCCGTCGGATTTGCATTTAATCTATCAAGAGGAATTTCTCGCCCTGTTGTTTCGCAAACTCCATAAGTTCCACTCTTCATTCGCATCAAAGCATCGTCAATTTCAGCAAGTTCCAATTTTAGATGCGCAAGTATTCGTTGATCTTTTGTATTTTGAATCTGAAGTTCTGCCATGTCTTCAGTATCGTCAATTTCATCTTCAATCATTAATACATTTAACTCATCTCTAAGAATTTCAATACCCTTTTGAACCCTATCTTTTTCGCTTATGAGTTTTTTCTCAAAACTATCTAAATCCAAATCATCTCTCTTTTTCATGACACGCTCCCGTTATGTTTAAAATGGCTGAGCAACTGGTCGTCCGGAATTTTTGTTAAATCTAAGTGAAGATTAATTTTCATATTATCATGAACTGAGGGTTCAAGCAACTCAATTATTTGATTATTTATAGCCTTTGGCGCAGCAAAATACCAATAAGTATAGTTATATTTTTGCAGAGCCTCTGAAATTTGTTTTACTATCTCTTTGATTCTACGACGCTCTTCTTCTAGGACAATATTATGATTTTCACCTGCCCCGCTTCCACATACACCGATTTAATCTGAATTTTGAAAATGCCCTTGCTTGTCCGAAACCTTTTCACTCAATCTCTGATGATTTTCAAGGCTGTCAGCACTTTCATGAAGCACAATACCCTCCCTTCCAAGAGGCTCTTTTTGAATACTATAAAGTTTAAAACGCTGTAAATCTGCGACAATAATTAATTCTGACGACATGGTAGCTCCTTTGTTTTCTTCCAACAAGATATATCTAAATGCAATACATATAGTTAATCTTATGGACTGAATTATTGTAGCAAAAAATATTAAAAATAATATATAAAAACTATAAATATTTATAAATAATATAAAATATAGATTTAATGAAGCATCCTTGCACTAAAAATAGTAAGGAAACCATCTATGTATTCTTTCATTTCAAAAATAAAATTTATTCGTCAATATACTGGCTATCATGATTTAATATGTTATTATATTTTAATTTTTAATCTTGAATAGGAAAAAATAGAATGATAGACAATAAACTTATTATGGAAAACTCCAAAAACCTAAATATTTTATATGTAGAAGATGATGAAGTGCTTCGTGATGCTACAAAAAAAGTATTTTTAAATTATTTCAAGCATGTTGAGGCAGCAATAGACGGCAAAGACGGATTAGAAAAATTTCTACTGTTTAAAAAAGAGAACGATGATTACTATGATTTGGTGATTAGCGATATAAACATGCCTCAAATGAATGGAATTGATATGAGTAAAGCTATTATTAATGAAAATCTAGGACAGCCTATTATATTTATAACAGCCCATGATGAATCCTCATTTTTACATGATGCTATTAAAATCGGGGTGAATGGCTTTTTAGCAAAACCTATTGAACCGAATCAACTCAAAACTCTTTTATACAAAACAACACAAGTGATTAATGACCGTAAGTTGATTGATGCTTTTTATAAACAGGTTGAACAGCTTAATATGCAGCTTCAAGAAAGAAATGAGCAAATGAGTGAAGATAAGACTAAACTCGAAGAACAAATCAGACTGCTTAAAACGCAGGTAAATGCCACCAATGTGAAACATCATCAAGTCGAAAGACTGCTTCAGTTCTCAACTGCGAAAACCTCAGAACCACTCTTAAATGAGTACTTTGCTGAAGATGAAGATGAAGGGAGTGAAAATGTACTTTTTTTAACCGATGACCGCGATGAGATGTCAGAGATATTTGATGAGATGCCAGAGTTGCTGATGCAGTACACCCTAGATAAAAATGTCGATACTATTTATAAACTAACAGCCGGGCTGGCAAAAGTTTCTTCAATATTACTGCGCTACACCCCTTTTCTTGACCCTCTAGCTGAAAGTTTTGGAAAGCTCTCTTCAACCATCAACGATAAAGTTGAGCTATTTTTGAAGTTATTAGAGGAAAATCCAGATAGTACAATGATGCTTTATGATGCAATCGGAATCGACATGGAACGCTACTTGGAGCGTTTTAGCATAGAGAGTATGGCTATGAAAAATATTCATCATATACACCATCCGACAACTTTAAGTATTCAGCAGATTATAGGTATGATTTCTCCTGAAGATATAAATGAAGGTGAGATAGAATTTTTTTAAATAAAATATTAAAGTGAATTAAGCGATGTTAAAACATAAAAATAAATCAACATTTTCACAATATGTATTTGCCATTTTAATTATTTTAGTTGCAGGAATTCTTGCTCGTGCCTATTATGATAACCAGCGTATTAAAGAGATGTTAAATGAAGACATAAGAGAGCTCTCTTCTCAA
>JAUSKV010000027.1 GCA_030646745.1 Sulfurimonas sp.
GATGTATCAAAAAGCAGATGAGATGCGTAAGACTATGAATGAAAGGATAAGCTTATCCGAGATACAAACTACACTGAAAAAAATGGTTATATTACATTATGGTCGGATGTTTGAAATAGATAATGCTATCCACAACAAAGAACTTCCAACCTTTTCTGTAGTTTATGAGGAGTGTCCATTTACAAAGTGGGAATCTACTCATAAGATTAAAGAGCAATCTGAACAGGCTGAAGTTGATAAAATTAATATGGCACATAAAGAGATACACAAAAGATTTGAAGAAATTATCTCTTTTATAAAGAGCAAAGAGTATGACAAAGCAAGAGAGGCTTATCAAACAACATTAAATAAAAGTTTTCAAGAGCTGATATCAGTATTTACTCCGCTAGATGAGAAGATAGGTAAAAAACATGCAATACTTGTTGTGGAGGGAGATAATTTCTTTGATGATATGAGAACACTCCTCTTAATTGCTCTTTTTATAACACTTACTCTTATTATTGTTTTTTATCTATGGTTCAAGAGAAGCATCATAAATCCAACATCGCAAATAACTGCTATTGCAAAAAAGATTTCACAAGGAGATGTGCAACAAATAGTAGAGTTTACTTCAAAAGATGAGATTGGGGATTTGGCGAATGCCTTTAGGGAATTGATAAGCTATATGAAAGAGCTCTCCGATGTTGCACATAAGATTGGAGAAGGAAATCTGAATGTTACCATTACCAAGCGCTCTGGGAATGATATGCTCTCAAAAGCCCTAGAAAATATGCTCACTAACCTCAACGCAATTATGTTTGAGCTAAAACATGGGGTCTTCTCACTTAACAGTGCTACTACCGAGATTTTGGCAACTACAACTCAGGTTGCTTCAAGCGCTTCGCAAACCTCTTCTGCGGTTGCACAAACCTCCGCTTCCATAGAGGAGATTAAACAGACGGCAAAGGCGAGTAGTGCCAAAGCTACACAAACTACAGAGAGTACAAGCAGAGCGATGGAGATTGCTAACACTGGAACCAAAGACTTGATTGAAAATATGCAAGGACTAAGTCTAATCAAAGAGAAGATGGATTTGATAGCCTCAAATATTGTACTCCTAAGTCAGCAGAGCCAGCAGATTGGCGAGATTACAGGTACGGTGGAAGATATTGCGAATCAGTCTAATATGCTTGCGGTAAATGCTTCCATAGAGGCGGTAAAAGCAGGTGAGCAGGGAAAAGGTTTCTCAGTTGTGGCATTAGAGCTTAAAAACCTCTCCGAGCAGTCAAAACTAGGTCTTAAGCAGGTTCAGAAGATTCTTACAGATATTCAAAAAGTGACAGTCACTCTGGTAATGGTTGCAGAGCAGGGAGCAAAAGCTGTTGAGAGCGGTGTAAAACAGGCTGTGAGTGCAAAAAGTTCTATGGATAAGCTCAATGAAACCGTGATGAATGCGGCAAATGCAGGTAAACAAATCTCCGCCTCCTATGAGCAGGAACTTGCAGGCATGGATCAGATTTCTGGAGCGATGAACAGCGTCAAAGAGGCAACGATACAAAATCTCAGCAGTATCAAGCAGGTGGAAGAGTCGGCGCATGACTTAAATGGACTTAGCCAAAAACTCCGAGAGTTGATGGAACACTACACAATCGCCGATACAAAATGAGCAGATGATGGATGCGAAAAATGAAGCTTTTTTAAAGAGACTTCTTGAGACCTTCGCACAAGAGGCGAAAGAGCATATTGACAAGCTTTCAGAGGGGCTTTTGGAGCTAAAAAAAAAGCGGGGATGCCAAGAAAAATCTAGCACTTGTGGAGAGACTCTTTAGGGAGGCACACAGCTTTAAGGGTGCGGCTCGTGCCGTAAATATTGCAGAGATTGAAGAGTTGTGCAAAGCGATGGAGGATATCTTCAGCGCCTACAAACTTTCACTCCAAAAAATACCCGACACGACCATAGAGCTGATGCTTGAATGCAACGACATGCTGACGTTTCTAAGTGGGGCGAATGAGCAGGCAAGAAGAGATTTAAAACCTCAAGTTCAGGAGCGTATAGAAGCTCTTCATAGAGGATTGCAAGGTGATAATGGTGTAAGCAAAAAAATCACACATACAGAGCAAATCCACATCATCCCGATCATCCCGAGTGAAGATGTTAAAGTTGAAGAACAAATCCCCATGTGCCCGAGCAAAGTGACAAATGCCCTTGGGGTGCCGACAGAGGAGATAAAAACTCAAGAGACCGTTCGTATTCCTGTAAAAAAACTCAGCTCCATCATGGAGCAATCTGGGGAGATGCTCTTTGCAAAGATGGTATCAAGAAGGCATGTGGAAAATTTGATAACTATCGAGTCTGAGATTGAGGAGCTAATTGCCACACTTCAAGGCATGGAGCAAGAGCTGATTTTAGGCAGACTTGCCACTACCAAAAGAGCAGTAAGCAGTGCAATCAAGCAGACAAAAAAAGATGGCAGAGAGATGGGAATCATGGTGGATAATTTGATAGCCGATATGAAAGAGGCTCTGATGCTTCCATTTTCCACCATATTTTCCACTCTGCCGAAAATTGTTCATGACATGGCAAAAAGTGTTGGAAAAGATATTGGACTCATTGTAATCGGTGCAGAGATGGAAATGGATAGGAAAATTTCAGAGCAGATGCACGACCCGCTTATCCATCTACTACGAAACTCCATCGACCATGGAATAGAAAAAAGCGGCACAATTACTCTTACCCTCACTCAAAAAAGTGCATCCAAAGTGGAACTCTCAGTATCAGATGATGGCAGCGGAATCGATAGCCAAAAGATACTTCAAAACAGTGTCAAAAAGGGTGTTATAACACAAGCCGAAGCAGATGCTCTTGACGAGGAGAGTGCATTAAACTTGATTTTTAAATCAGGTGTTTCCACTGCAAAAGTTGTAACAGATTTATCAGGACGCGGGCTTGGTCTTGCCATAGTTTTGGAAAAAGCACTGCAGCTCGGCGGCGAAGTACATGTGCAAAACAACAAAGAGAGAGGGTGTACGATTACTATACTTTTGCCCCTCACCATGGCAACATTTAGGGGAGTTGTTACCACTTTAGGTACACAAAAATATATCTTTGCAAGTGAGAGAATTGAACGAGTTATGACAATGGCAAAGAAAAACATCAACATTGTTGAGGGCAGAGAGATGGTTGTGTATGAGCATCATATCGTGCCCTTTTACCATTTGAGCACTCTTTTGGAACTTCCATCCTCTCAAAAAGAGTCGGATAATTTGGCGGTGGTGGTCATAAATTATGCCAATGAGTTGCTAGCAGCCGGCGTGGATGCGGTGGAGTACGAGGAAGAGGTAATGGTAAAATCTCTTGGCAAACAGCTCACTCGCGTGCATGCCATCTCAGGAGCATCACTTTTGGCGTCGGATGTGCCCGCACTCATCCTCAATATCTCCGATATTTTCAAATCACTTGGGAGCATTACAAAGAGAAGTACGGCACCAAAAAAAGAGCTACTAAAGAAAAAATCTAAGATTCTTGTGGTCGATGACTCTCCAACCACTCTAGCACTTCTAGAAAATATTTTAGAGATGGTCGGGTATGATGTAATGGTCGCAGTGGATGGATTGCAAGCTTTTGAGATGCTCAAAAAAGAGAGTTTTGATTTGGTGGTTTCAGATGTGGCTATGCAGAAAATGAACGGTTTTGAGCTGACTGAGGCAATTAGAGCGGATTCCCACATGCAAGAACTTCCGGTAATCTTAGTAACATCTTTAGAGTCGTCTGAAGATAGAGAGAGAGGGATGCGTGCAGGTGCAAATGCCTATCTTATAAAAAGCACATTTGAGCAAAGTAATCTGATTGAAAATATTCAGCAGTTCATTGACTAATGTTACGCACTAAAACGGACGCGTCCGTTTTAGTGGATGCTGCAAATGTCCCTACAACCCCATGAAGCTAATAAAGGAGTTTAAAATGATACGATTAATGGTTGTCGAGGATTCAAATACAGCAAGAGAGATGCTTGTTTACTCCCTTGCGTCGGAGCCTGATATAGAGATTGTAGGTGTTGCAGAGGATGGGGAAGAGGCTGTTGCAATGGCTAAGAGAGTGAAACCTAACATCATTCTTATGGATATTAATATGCCTAAAATGGATGGCTATGAAGCTTCCAGAATCATAATGG
>JAUSKV010000052.1 GCA_030646745.1 Sulfurimonas sp.
TGCCGTAACATCTTTTGATAAAACCAAGCAAATTGCAGATACTTTTTCGCACTTCTTTCAGAAATCCGAGCATTGAGCAGTATTACTCTGCTCCCTTTTGCAGCTGCTGCAACTATCAACATATACCAAAGTTCGGCCTCTAACACCACGAGAACTCTCTGTTTCTTCATCCAAAACGGCAAAAACATTTCATAAGGCAGATACCGAACATCCGCTTTATACTTCAATGCTTCAGAAAACCCTGTATGCGTTATAGTGGTTATATTTATCTCTTCGTCATCCATCAAATCCAAAATCGGCTTAATTGCTCTTGCCTCGCCTAGCGAACATACATGAAACCAAATTTTATCTGCTTGTTTAAATCTTGGATTTTGAAAAATAAAAAAACGAGCAGGAATGGATTGTCTGTATTTTTGCTTGAAAGAGAGGGAGACTAAAAGCGGAAATGCTACAACATATAGCATAACGCTTAAAGTGTAATAAAGTAGCGTGAACACGGCTTAAAAAGCCCTATTCTTCGTTAATTTCCACATGTATAATACGACCACAATGTGGACATGTAACAATCTCATCAGCTCTAATAACATCAGCATAAATTTTATCACTCAAACGCATGTGACAACCCATACAAGCTTGCTCTTCCACCGGAACAACAGTGCTATTTTTAGCCCATCGACGAATTTTTTGATAAAAAGCCAAACCTTTTTGGTTTATTGTTCCAAGAAGTTTCTCTTTAGCAACAAACACCTCTTGTCTCTCTTTATTGATAACTTCTAACTTTTTATCAACTTCAGCTTTAACTGATTCTAAGTTTGCTTGTAAGCCTAATAAAGATGTTTTTGCAGTTTCAACTTGCTCTTTTTTATTTTCTATAATTCTCTCTAATCTTTCTATCTCTTCATTTGCAAAAGCTACTTGTTCTTTTGCTATCTCTTCTTCTAATTGTAAAGATTTCATCTCTCTTTCAGTTTTTACTTCAGAGCTTTTTCTAGAGTTGTCTTCTAATTTTTTTGAAAGTTCTGCTAAATGCAAATTATTTTTTTGCTTTTTAACTTCTTCGTCTCTAATTTCGTTCGTTAAATTCTCAATATCTGATTCAATACTCTTTGTTTTTGCAAGAGCTGCTTCATAATTGTAATTTGCTTCTTCTATCTGAGGTTCAAATGCATCGATCTCTTTATCTACTTTTGAGAGGTCGATTAACTGCTTAAGATGCTGGTTCATTGGGCTCCTTTGAGGTGTTTCGTATATGCCATATCTTCTATAAATATTACTAATTATATGTAAATGGATTTTCTGATGATGAAATTATAACTGTTAAACCTAAATTTTTCAAATACTTTTCCAAAATTTCTGCAAAAAAGCGTTCACTTTCATAATGACCTATATCAATTAAGGATAATTTTATACTTTTTGCATGCATCGCGTCATGGTATTTTATATCGCCTGTCAAAAAACAATCTGCTTCTATTGAATTTATAAGCGAGCATCCAGAGCCTGTTGTAAGGGCAACTCTTTTTACTCTGTTATGACTTTTGACACACTTGGCATGTGGAAGTCCAAAAGCGGATGATATTTTTTTTGCAAAAAGATCGAACTTTTCATCGACTTCGAAATAAGCAACAAAACCCTCTTGTTTCAAAATTTCTACGCCCAAAATCTCTTTTGCTACGAACTCATTCAGATGCGTTTGGTCAAAGTTTGTATGCATTGCTATATTTAAGATATTTTTTTTAATCATTTTTTGAATTAAATTTGCAGGATATTTGCTAAAATCTAGCTGTTTCAACCCTCCAAAAATTATAGGGTGGTGGGTGATTAAAAGCGTGTCACTTTCAAGAGAATCTATAAGTGCTTCATCCACATCTATACTTAAAACTATTTTTGAAATTTCCTGCGAAAAATCTCCGATTAAAAGCCCCGAGTTGTCCCACTCCTCTTGAAGTAAAAAAGGTGAGAGATTGTCCAAAAAGTTATATATATCTAAAAGTTTCATCTCTTTATTTCACTTTTAATTTTTCTAGCTCTTCTTTTGCTTCAATGAACTCATGATTTATTTCAACTGCTTTTTGATACATCTCTATCGCCTCATCTTTTTTTTGCATATCTACCAAGAGATTTCCAAAGTTATAATAAGTTACCGGATTTTCATCATTTATTTCCAAAGAGGCATGCAGGTGCATCTTGGCAGATGCAAATTCACCATTTTTTCTATAGATGGAGGCAAGCGAATTATGAATATACTCATTTGCATCATCCAGTTCTAACGCCTCTTTGTAATAATTTAGTGCCTCGGCATCATCGCCTGATTGTTGTAACATGTAGCCGATTTTAAAGACAATATCCGGATTGTTCGGCTCTTTTGCATTTGCTTCTACTAGAAATGCTACAGCCTTTTGAAAATCTTTCTCTTCATACGCAATATCAGCTTTTTCTATTAAAGCCTCCGGAGAAAACGGTGAAAAGCTTTTTGCACTTCTTTGCTCATCTGCATTCTCTGGCTTTTGCTCAATATCCTTAAGTGTTTGAATATGCTCATAAATCTTAAATGCGAAAAAAGCTGCTGCTCCTAACATAAGTAACTGAAAAACTGTCATCGTGTGCCTTTATATAAATTTTTATTTAGTGTTGCCATTAACTGAAGCGGGTCAACTTGAACTCCACCAACACGAGCCCCAAAATGTAAATGAGGTCCTGTAACCCTACCGCTTACCCCTGAGAGTCCCAAAGGTGCCGACTTTTTTATTTTTTGACCATTTTTCACATCAAATTTGCTCATATGAAAATAACATGTATAAACTCCCTGTCCATGGTCTAAGATAACCGTGCCGCCGGAATAGAATCTATCTTTTGCCATAACCACTACTCCGTCGTTACAGGCATATATCGGAGTTCCAACATTTGCACGAAAATCTGTTCCGCCATGGTAGCCCTTCAAAGAGCCGTTATAGACTCTGGCTTTACCGAATGCACTTGTGATTTTGCTCTCCATGGGAAGTATAAATTCCGACTTTATATAACTTTGCTCTGTCGTGCTATTGTATATATCCATAGCCTCTTTATGCTCTTTTGCTGCTCGTTTTTGATTCTCACCGTTTGGATTTACTTTTGACTTTTCCACCTCTATCTGCTCTTTTTCATACTTTCCGTCTTCTATTCTTATAAACAAGTTTTTAGTCAGATTAGAATTTTTTTCTTTATAACAAATTTCAATTTTTTTATTACTCGGTTTTTCATCATAATTTATCGCAACCAGAGCATACATCTTTTCTTTATCAAGAGGATGCGTAAAAACTCTGTAGCTCTTTTTATCCACTAAGATTTTTTCATAAACAACATCTTTCTCTTTCTTAAACTCTACAAAGAGCGTTCTTCCATTTGAAATGTTTAAATCAGAAACATGCACATTATAGGCAACCAAAGAGGAGATAAAAAGCAATATTAATACTACTGTTTTCACTCTTTATCCTTCATGGCTCTTTGAATATCCCGCTTCATATCTTTTTCTTTCAAATCATTTCTTTTGTCATGGAGTTGCTTGCCTTTGGCAATTGCAATCTGAATTTTTATAATATTTCTGTCATTAAAATAGAGTTGCAGCGGGACAATCGTATAGCCATCTCTTGTTATGGCTTTGAGCATGGTCAAAATCTGTTTTTTATGAAGCAATAGTTTTCTGCTGCCTCTCTCTTCATGTCCGTAAAAATGGTGTGTTGTCTCAAGCCTTCCGATATGCGCATTAAATAAAAAAGCCTCTTCACCAACAATACGGATAAAACTATCTTTTAAATTCACTTTTTTAGCTCTTATACCTTTTACCTCGCTCCCCACAAGAACGATACCTGCCTCAAATTTCTCTTCTAAAAAGTAATCGAAATAGGCTTTTTTATTTTTTGCTATCGTCTCGCCCATTATCTAATTTCTCCCGCTTGTTTATATATTTTGTCAGCACTTCTAAAAAAGCTACTTCCGCTACCGCTGAAGTGCCATCCGTCTTTATATTGATTTTTCAACTCTGCATATCCTTGCAAAGCAGGTTCAAAAAGGTCATTTGCCTCTTTGGCGCTCATGTTTTCTAAAATCTCCAATGAGCCTCTTCTTTTGAGCATGTCAGCCTCAGCTTCACTTATCGGATTGTAAAAATTGTCTCTATAAATCCCATACACTTTAGGGGTGCTTATCTCTAATTTTGGAGTAAAAATTTCAAAATCTAAAATCTCTTCTACGAATTCTTCTACAACCTCGCCTATGCCGCTCACATTAGCACTCTCGTAATTATAAATAAAAAAAGGAACATCAGCACCGACTTTTAAACCGATATTTGCAAGTTCATCCAAACTAAGCCCGAGGTTAAGAGTTTCATTACACATCTTTAAGTAGGTTGCAGCATCACTGCTTCCGCCGCCAAGACCGGCGAATGCAGGAATCTGCTTCTTTACATATACCGCATGTGTAGCCATAAACTCTTCTAAGACTTCAGAAGCGGTTGCAGCCTTAAGTGCCAAGTATGCTTTGTAAATTGTATTTTGCTCCGTTTTACATGAGAAATCGCCAATTATCTCAAACTTTTTCTCTTGCTTTGGTACAAAAGAGAGTTCGTCAAAAAGGGAGTTTACTCTCATAAATCTCGAGACTATCTCATGATAGTTTTCCCTTTTTCCTCTTATTTTAAGAAATATATTTACTTTGGCATACGCCTTATAAATTTTCATTACTTCTTTTTTCCTAGCATCTTGCTAAGCAAGCTTATGGCGTCTGATTTAACCTCTTTGGAAGCGGCTATATTAAGATCTTTCACATCACTCAGCAACTCACTTCTAACAATAGAGATACTTTTTGGTGCATCAATTCCAAGCTTTACTACGCCCTTTTCAATGGATATAACCTTAATTACTATGTCATCACCGATTATGATAGACTCTTCTATTTTTCGAGCTAAAACTAACATGTATATATCCTACCTAACTCATATTTTACTTCTTCATTTTCTATCTTAATTATTGAGATATTTTCGCCATTATCCAGCCAATAGTAATCCTCATCTTTAATCTGTAAATCTGACAAAGCAAGAACTCTTCCATATTTGAGATTGTCACTATCACCCAAATAGTAGTTTTGAGGAATATTAAGCGACTTTTTAATATCCAATGGCTCTTCTCCATCGTATTTAAAGACGCCCTCAGAGAGTCTCTCTAAGGCACTCAAACTTCCATGCAAAGCACCAACCCTTTTCGCAAGTATAAGACCCAAAGAGCGGATATATGTTCCTTCAGAGACAGTCGCTTCAAAAGTAACGAACGGGTGTGAGTAATTTAAAAGTTTGCTCTCATAGATAGTTGAGTTTATTTTGTTAAGTACTACCTCTTTGCCGGCACGAGCTAAATCATACGCTCTTTCACCGTTAATCTTTTTTGCACTGAAGATAGGTGGTTCATATTCTAACTCGCCCTCCAATGATTGAACCGCTTCTTCAATAATGGCTTGTGGAAGCTCTTTTATTATCTCCACATGCGTTATCGATTCTGTATCTAAACTCTGACTCACAGCACCGAGCCACAATGTTGCTCTGTAGATTTTAGGAGTTTTATCTAAAAAGCGAAAAAGTTTTGTGTGACTTCCAAAGCCTATAAGCAACACACCTTTTGCAAAGGGGTCAAGTGTTCCTGAAAAGCCTGCTTTTTTGTTGCTGTATTTTCTTTTTAACTTGGATAAAAAGAGGTTCGAGCCGATTCCTGATGGTTTATATGCAACAAAAAGCCTGTTCATAATCTCTCTACAAACGATGCCAAAATATCTCTTTTGGTACCTGCGAAATTGATGTTGAGTTTAAACTCTCTGCCAGATTTGCTAACCCCGACGATTCGCCCTGTGCCAAATATTTTGTGGCGGACTAAATCCCCTTTTTTAAAGGCTGTATTCTTCTCAACTATAAGTGAACCCTCACAAAGTCCGGCTTCATTGAAAAATCTGCTCTTTTGCAAATCGCTTCTTCTGCCTTTATAAAATCTGCTTCCTGCATGCGAAAGAGTAAGCGTCTCTTTTGCTCTTGTAAAAGCCACATAGCCGAGTCGTCTCTC
>JAUSKV010000060.1 GCA_030646745.1 Sulfurimonas sp.
AACCAAAACTTCAACGGAGATGTTGAATTTTTTGGCAACCTCAAGTGTATTTACTCCGATAGAACCCGTCGAACCTAGAAGTATCAATTTACACTAAACCTCTTAAAAGAACAAGCATTACAATCGCTCCAAAGAGGTAGCCATCTATGCGGTCAAGAACACCGCCATGTCCCGGGAGTAAATCTCCACTATCTTTTACATCGGCTTTTCTTTTAAGAGAACTCTCAAATAGATCGCCAAAAATAGAGCTGAGTGCGACCACGAAAGAGATGATAATAGAGATTTTTAAATCTACAATTGCGAGTCCGGCAAACATACCGCTCAGCGTTGCTATAAATACACCGCCGATAACACCCTCGATAGTTTTATTTGGGCTTGTTTCGCTAAAAGAGGTTTTGCCCATGCTTTTTCCGAATGCATATGCTCCGACATCTGTCATGGCAACAACAACTAAAAGCCATAAAAGTGATAATATGCCATACTCTTGATACATCGTGAAGGCGAAAAGCATCCCCGCAGTTGGGTAGATAAATGGAAAAAAGTCCTTCCACTCAAGCTCTTTATTGTACGCCACAGCGCTCGCATACGCAACACCTGCGAGTACAAATAGGTCATCGCCGTAAGGGTAAATAGCAGCTAAGAGCCAGATTCCTACTGCGTATATCAGAAGTGAGTGGTTTTCAACTCCAAAGAGTTTTGAAGCTTCTCTGAATGCTAAGATATAAACAGCTCCAAGCATCAGCCACATTAGGTAAAAGTTATCTATAAAACCTACAGTTAAAACCGTACCGACAAGCACTAAACCGGTGATAATCCTCTCTTTATGGTCTGCAAATATACTCATAAAATTTCCTCAAAATAATTTGGTTTGGATTATAGCTAATCACACTTTAATATCTAGTTTATGCTCAGAAAAAACAGTTTCATCCTCTTTTACTTCCTCTTTTTTTTGCTTTTTGCCTCTTTTGTTTTCTCGGTCGGTTTCATCTCTTTGATGCTCTCTGTCAGCGTCAACCTCATGATTGCCCTCAGCTGGGCGCACTTCTAAAACTTTTTGCTCCTCTTCATTCACAATAGCCTGAGCAGCGATATTTTGAAGGTCAAGGCGATTCTGAAAATTTCCCTGTACCGAGGAGACGGTGGCGGTTTGTTGATTCACATAAATTGTATTTCCGATTGCACCTATGGACATTTCTGCCTCCTTACCTTGTATCTACTTCGATTGTTTTGTATTTATTATATAACACATTTGCACCATTTTGGATAGTAACTTCTCTTCGCGGAGTATAATCGACCAAAAATCTGTCTTTTTCAAACATTGTAAAGTCAACACACAATCTTGCGGCACTCTCAATAATGTTCATCGGCACATTTTGTTTGTCGGTCGTGATAATTACATGCGCTGATGGACGCTCTTTCATGTGAAGCCAAATATCTTTTGCCCTTGCATTTTTGAGCAGTTCGATATTTCCCCTCTCATTTTTTCCAAGCTGAACTTTATATCCCTCTATCCAAAACGTCTCAATTGCATCATTCTCTTTAATCTTCTTGTTTTGAACTTTTTTTGGAAAGAGAAGTTCTACTTTTGCCACATCCTTTGCCTCTTCAACCGTGTTAATAAAAAGTTTAAGATGTTCTATTTTTGAAGAGAGAGATTCTCTCTCAATATGCAGATTTTTTACCTTCTGTTTAGCTTTTTTACTTTGAGTAAAGAGCGAATCGGACATCATAGCAACAGTCGGATATGTTTTTGAAAGCTCCACACTGACTTTTGCACCGTCATAATCATCAAGTTCCAAAACTCTGCTGTAGGGTTTGATTTTATGCATGTTGGATAAAACTAAGTTTCCGTAATGCTGATTTTTTTGTGCCTCATTCTTTAAACTCTCCTCATCCTCAAGAGCATTAAATAACTTCTCTATTTTTTTTAGTTTTTTATTTAAAAAAGAAATTTTTTGTTTTTTGAGTGAAAAAAGTTTTTGATTCTGTTCTTTTTCATGCTGTTCATACAAAAATGCCTCAACATTTTCTAACGGGTACTCCTTTGCTTCAAAGGGAGCTGCTGGGACATTGAGAAGTTTTTGACCGACTCTTACTTCACGAAAAGAGGAAAATAAATCCACATGTCGAAGTGCTTCAAGCACAATTTCATTTTCATCCAAGATAATAACATTTGTATATTTTCCGGTAAATTCAAATTGCAGATAGGTAAATTCTTCTTTATATGCCGAAGCTACCGATGTTTTGAATCGGAGTATCTTGTCACCGTTTAAAAGCTCTACTTGTAGGATGTTGGCACGATTAAACCGTTTTGCCAAAAGCACATCAAAAGGGGCATTGTAAACCTTCGAGCGGGCATAAGAAGCACATTTGAATATTGTAGAATTAGAGCGTTGCATCTCAAAATATATATCATCCTCTTTATCAAAAGAGAGTTTGATTATTGTGTCTGAAACTCTATAGATTGCAGATATTTTTGTAAATTTTTGCAGATAAGTACTAATCTGTTTTAGGTGTGATAATTTCATAAAAGGATTGTAGCACAGATTTAACAGCAATTAAATTTGGATGTAGCGTAAAGTAACATGTGCCCATAAGAAGTAAGATTTAAATTTTGGAGTTCTTCCTCTTTGGCATAAAACATATTTTATCTTCATGTATAATCAGATAAAATGATTCGATTTTATTACTGATGTTACGCACTAAAACGAACATGTGTGTTCTGTGCCATATAAAAGCACAGAATAAGTCCGTTTTAGTGGCAGGGACAAATTGTCCCTACAACCCCTAAAGCTACGAAAAACTCTGTTTTTCGAGAATTATAATGAAGGATTTTTAGATGAATATACGAAATTTTTTTCTGTTTGGCTTATTTTTAGCATTTTTACTTGCACTGAGCGGCTGTCAAGGCAACAATAGTGACACCCCGATATCTTCAACTACAGTCATCCCTGACATAAATAGTTCAGACACCAGAAAATCGGTCGTGCTGCCTTTATCAAACGCTACCTTAACTTTAAACGGTGAAGCTGTGCAGATAAGTGTACGCGTATTTGATAACACAAATATTCCCTCCTCTGAGGGCAATGTTAAAATAGCTTATCCGGATGATGCGGTAACGGGAAGGGATGTCGGTTCATTTGATAAGCTCTCATCCACCGTCATTAACGGCGTTGCCTCATTCATCTACACGGCTCCGGCTAAGTTGGATTTGAACACATCCGACATCAAATTCGGCTTTTACCATGATTCGGATGTTTCAAATATAAAAACATACACATTTACTATCTCTCCGGAATCTAACCAAACTGTTTCAAATAGTTATGAACTTTACAGCAGTCTAGATAGCGGCAGTGTATCCATGAATTTGAATGCAAATAAGTCAATTTCATTCCGTCTCAATAATGATTCAAATCAATCCTTGCCGGACAAAGACATAGCATCTATAAACATAGTCTCTTTAAACCCGAATATAGCAACTTTAGAGGATGTTACAACAGGAACAGCCGGAAATAATATTACAATCAGTAACAAAAACAGCATCACAATTAATGCCCGCAGCAATACACTCTCAGGAGTAGTTCCTCTGCATGTAACAGCGGAATTTAGAGACTCAAACGGAGATACGAAGAGCGTTGACAAAGTGTTTAATATAGTCATTTTATCTGGACCTCCGAGTGCCATGAGCCTCTCTTATGCAAGTACGGAACAAGTTCCAGAGAGAGCAAAGTATATTGAGAAATGGGTAGTGACGGTAACGGATAGATACAATAATTTGGTCAATACTAATCCCGTTGTTTCTATGGGTATGATGGCGGGATATGCTCAAAGTTCTGCACTAGCCGCAAATCCTGCAAATAATCTCTATTTTTTACCAAGTGTTGGAAATGGTGCATTAAGTAGTATTGCTAATGATTTTACTACGACAGCATCTGCATTCGCAAATGTTGATTCGAGTAATGAATATCTTGTTCTATTTGGAAACGGATATACCTATAATGCCTCAGGGAAATGGGATATAGATAGTGTTACCGGCACTGTATTAGGTTTAGTGGATGATTATAAAGGAGACAACACCTCCGGTTTGGGCTTTGCAGTAGGAAACAACTACAGACAAGATGCATGTAGAGAGGGTGAGGAGTGGATAGGCAATGTTTATCCGGCGGAGCAGAATAACTACACCGTTAACTCTACGGGCAGCATGGTAATAGATGTGGAGTATGACTACTACTTGACGGCTAAAGATGTTATGTTATGGGTGAATCTCACGGGAGCGCAGCATAGTGATGAAAGTACCGTAAGAATAGGCGAGGCAAAAAAAATAACACTCAGAGGCACTGGTTTAACAAGCGAGACATACTCATTTTCGAGCGGATTTAGCGGAGTGGTTCGATTGCATGTAACATTAAACGGAACAACAGAATTTCTCAGAAATGCAAACTTTGGTTATTCTGTTGATGTGGCATCCGATGATGCGAACTGGAGTGTTTCAGATGACTCAATGGCACATGGGATTACTTATTGTAACGGGCAAAGTGGGATAAGTTATGTGGATATTAATTTTACTTCTCCTGCCCCTAATGCTGGAACCGTAACATTAGTCAATGTTTTACCTGCAACTGAATTCTAAAAGGAAAAATAGATGATAAAAAAAATTGTTTTAGCATGTGCTGTTTTAGGCAGCTCTTTAAGTGCGGGTGGATTTGGCGATAAGTCGTTGATAGGAGTAGAAGGCGGTTACGGCAGTATGGGCATCGAGAGAATAGCACCTGCTGAACCTGCTGCAAACAGTGAGCATAAAATCGGCAATCTTGGTTTAAAAATAGGTGCCGAATCGGGAAATTACAGACTCTTTTTAAGCGGCAGATACTTCAACGATAGTGATTTTGATTATATCACTACATACGGAGTAGAGGGGCAATACCTGTTTAATATCTCTAAATCTGTTAACCTCTTTCTAGGTATAAACGGCGGCATGGCAAATATGAAATTTATGATTGACAATGAGAGTTTTTCCCGTACTATTTCTGATGCCTATTATGGCGGCGATGTTGGCTTTAACATACATGCGGCTCAATCAGTTGATGTAGAACTTGGAACAAGAATTATGGATCTTCAGTTTGAAAACAGAAAAAATAGTGTTAGTTACAGATTTGACAGCATGGTATCTGGATATGTGAGTGTGATTTATAAGTTTCAAATGGATTGATTGAATTTGCCGGATTACATGTTGCAAATTTCTATTTCGCATGCCAAGCTTTGAGTTTTACAACTCCTTCACACCATCTTCATACTCTTTTTTAAATTTACGAAGTATGTTTTTGATGTGTTCTACCATCACTTTTGGAGCATACTGAAGCAACTCCAAAATCTCTCTTGCATCTTTTGAATAACGCATGTTGTACTCTGTCGCATATTCAATATCAAAACGAAAAAGTTCCTGCTCATCCACACCTAAAACTTCAGCAATGTAAGGAATAAGTTCTATTTTTAGTTCGCGTTTGCCATTGAGATAACCATAAATAGTTTGCTCGCTAGGAATTTCACCCGTACTTTTTAGTTTTGGCTCAAGTGCCTGAAGCATTTTTACAAAATCTTTTTTTTGTAAGTTTTTCTCTTTTATAAGATAGTTTACTTTATCAATTATTTCCACTCTAAGCCTTATCCGTTTTGAATAATAGAATTCAAATTTTAAGGTTAATGTAAATCAATAGCGGATATTATTATCCGTTTAGGAAAATTAAAATAAAAGGAGTGACCTATGGATAATGAAACAAAAGCAACTGCGTCAGGTGCAACAGGAGGGGTAGTAGGTGCAGCAGGAAGTATAGGAACAGTTGCAATGGCAGGTTCTGTAACTGGGCTGGGTGCAACAGGAATAACATCTGGATTAGCCGCGGTTGGCAGTGTTGTTGGTGGCGGTATGATGGCAGGTTTAGTTATTACCGCTGCTGCCCCGGTTGCTATTGGTGTTGCTACTTATTTTGTCGCTAAAAAGTTTTTTAAGTAATTTTTCTTTCTTGTTCCATCCTCTCCTGAGGTGGAATGTCTAAAACCAAAGCTTCACAAAAATTCCACATGTCAAGAAAAATTATAATAAAAAATGAGTGTATTTCAAATAACGCTCTTGAACTACGCTAACTTTCTTTGATAAGTAAAATCTATGATATGTTTTTGGAGTATATCAAGAGCGTCTAGCACATTGAAAGATGTGTCATTGCTTGAAATTTTTTCTTTTATACATTGCACTTCATACTCTAAATTAACTTGTTTTTTAGCGTCATCATACTCTTTTACAAATTCAATATCTTTCATATAACTATTTTTTAGATTTTCATAATTAGTCATAAAACATCCTTTCATTGTATTTTTTTCTTAAATTTTCTGCTTTTGTGATTTCATTTTTTGGAGTTTTTTGACTCTTTTTGACGAAACCATGGGTAATTATAACCCTCTCTCTACTCACATAGTAGTAAAGATTTCTGACTATTTTATTTGGCAAACTTACTCTTATCTCAAATATGCCATTGTCTAAATATTTAGATAAATTTTCTTTTATGGCTAAGTTACTATTTTTCAACTCAATAAATTTATCAATAGAAGCAAATACTTTTGCTATTTCCTTCTCATCCAAACTCTTAATAAACTTTAGAAAAGGTGCTTCGCCATCTAGCTCTACAAATTCAACTTTATACATAAAAAAATTATAGCAAAAATAAGTTATAAATAGTGTGCTTGGGATGTGGAATACCTCCATCCATTTCTATATAAATGATATTTAGCTACAATTTCGCATGGCTAATAAACATAAAAAAAATACAAAAATAAATCAGAAAATTAAAAAATATTTTGATAATGATCCTTTTGATGTAGGCATTGAACGGGTGAGCATTGAGACGCTGAGTGAACTTTGTCACTACCTCGGCATTTACGATATTGAGCATAATAAAAAAGTTCTCATAAAAACTATTCGGATGCTTTGGAGCGAAGCAGACAGCGATTTTCGTCAAGAGATTCTAAACTTTTTTCATGCAAACGAGATTATCTACTATTCGACTACCCCAAAAGAGCAAAACCAAGACAGAAACCAGAAGATAGATGCTCTTTTACAGGAGTTGCATGTTACGCCCCAAGAGGCTGCTTTGCTTAGTTCTGCTTTTATGGAAGTGAGAAGCAAAAAAATCACTTTAGAGAAGATGGAAGTGAAACTTTTGCATATCCGATTTGATTTGAAGAAAGAGGAGCTGCAAAGGAGACTTGATGGGATTTTTGACATTGATGACACACTTGAATTTAATGCCTCAATAAAATATCAACTGTACGGGCAAACCTTTCACAAAATAGTGACACTTAACACAAAAGCCTACGAGTATAACTATCTGTTAGAGAGTAGCGTGGATGAGATAGTCCAAAAAATTACTCTTGACAAAGAAGCGGCAGTTGCACAAAAACAAAAAAATATAGATACATTTCTGGTTAGTATAAAAAATCCTCATCCCTATTTGACGCAAGAACAGATTTTAAATGCACTTCGCTCTGCTCCTCCGAAGTCAAAACTTCAGTTTCCGGCTCTAAAGAGAGAAATTTTAAAAGAGATTCTTGAAAAAAACATAGCTCTTTCAGATGTGAGTTCTCATGCCGATGAGATTTTTATAACCATAGAAGAGCAGTTCATTCTGCCCTATTCAACCCTAGAGATTTCATACTTTTTAGAGGTTCATATAGAGTTAAATTCTCTTTTGGAAGATATCTGGAATGCGAATGAACTGAACATTGATGAAGCTGTGCAGAGTGCAAAAAAAGAGCATGAAGAGAACTTTTTACATTCGTTGAACAGCCTCGTTGGTGAGTGTGGAAGTTATGCGACTCTGCTTCATTTGAGTGATGAGCAGCTGCACAGAAAAGTATATGAAATTTTGGTTGATTTGTTGCCGAAAACTTTGACTATCAGCTCAAAAGCAGCCAGAAAAACTATCAAAACATTTATGTTCAGCATCCATGAGCAGCTTATAAAAAAGCAGAGACAGGCACTTCTCGCACGAACAATAAGAGATTTTAAAAATCTTTTCCCTATGGCGAGACAGATGCGAAGAAAACTGACTCTTCACATCGGTCCGACAAACAGCGGTAAAACCTACCAAGCCATGCAAAAGCTTCAAAGTGCGGATACGGGTTATTACCTTGCACCTCTTAGATTGCTTGCACTCGAAGGGTATGAAACGCTTAAAGCAAAAGGCATTGAAACTTCTCTTATCACGGGAGAGGAGCAGCTTCTTAATGAAGAGGCAACGCACATAAGTTCTACAATAGAGATGTTAAATTTTGAGGTGGATGTGGATGTCTGTGTAATCGATGAGGTACAGATGATAGACGACCGCGACCGTGGCTGGGCATGGGCAAATGCTATCATCGGCGCACCTGCAAAAGAGATTATTATGACAGGTTCACCCAATGTCAAAGAGGCAATTATAGCCCTTGCAGAGTATCTGGGCGAAGAGCTTGAGATTATAGAGTTTGAGAGAAAAAATCCTCTTGTTCTTTTAGACGAGCCGACACATGTGAGAGATGTAAGAGAGGGGAGTGCAATTATTGCTTTTAGCAGAAAAGATGTCTTAAAACTGAAACAGAATTTTTCAAAACTTTTCAAAGTGAGCGTTGTTTATGGAAATCTTTCACCTGAAGTGAGACGCGAAGAGGCGAGAAGATTTAGAGAAAAAGAGACACAGATACTTATAGCAACCGACGCCATAGCCATGGGGATGAATCTGCCGATTAAAACCATACTCTTCTCTAAAGCGGATAAGTTTGATGGCATAAGCCAAAGAAATTTAGAACCCTCCGAAGTGCATCAAATCTCTGGAAGAGCCGGCAGATTTGGGCTTCATGAGAAGGGATATGTTGGAGCATTGGACAGCGAAGTCTTAAGCATTGTAAAAAAGAACTTTCATAAAGAGGCAAAAAAAATAACAGTGCCTTTTAGGGTCATGGCGAACCTAGAGCATATTAAGTTGGTCAGCAATATCCTAGAGGAGAGATCACTCAAAGAGGTGTTACGATTTTTTGTTGAAAACATGGAGTTTAGCGGTCCGTTTCATGCTTCAAATTTAGATGATATGGTTGAGGCTGCAAAAATTGTTGATACATATGATTTGGATATTGCCACAAAGTATCATCTTGCATGCGCACCGCTTACTCTCAAATCGCCCTATATCTTAGAATCCTATGAGAGTTATATTTTGGCATTAGAGAAAAAAATGCCGGTTGTTTATATCCCGCCTCTTCTAAAGGGCAACTTTGCTCAAACGACTGAGGAGCTATTGCAGGCTGAGGACATGGTAAAAGAGATTTCACTCTATTTGTGGTTGAGCTATAGGTTTAAAGAGTATTTTTTGGATGCAGATTTGGCACGAAAATCACGACACATTTTGAATAAATTTATAGAGGAGTCACTCCAGCAGAGCCATTTTGTACCAAGATGCAGAATGTGTCAAGCGGCACTGCCGATGAATTCCAAATATACAATCTGTCAAGCATGTTTTAAAAGACACTACACGGGTCAAAAAGGGAGAAAAAGTCAGAAGTATGACTAAACTCCTAGCTTTTAAACTCATCTATGGTTGATTGAAGAGAATTGGCCACTTTTACAAGTCTTCTTAAATCACTTTCAATTCTTTCAACACTTGTGCCGTTTTTTGTTGAGAGAGCCTCTATTTTTGCTATATCTTCTATAATTTCTTCTATATTTTTAGACATTTTCAGACTATCTTCTTTGGATTTTGTTGCTACTTCATTCGATAGATTCATAGCTCTTGATGTTGTGTGAATTTTATCTTCCACTTCGTTAGAGATATTTGTAAGGTTTTCTATATTTTTTGCGTTTTTGTGCATTTTGTCGCTTACATCGTTTATAGATTGAACAATTGTGCTCACGCTCATATCTATCTCTGTCAGGCTTTTTTGAGTTCTCTCTGCCAGTTTTCTTACTTCATCCGCAACAACTGCAAATCCTCTTCCATGTTCACCTGCTCTTGCTGCTTCTATAGCTGCATTGAGAGCCAAAAGATTTGTCTGTTCTGCTATATCTTTTATAACATTTAATACATCTTTTACTTGGTCTGCATTGTTTTTAAGACCTGAAAGTTCAGAGGAGAGTTCATTTTCTATCTCGACAAACAGACCCACTTCATGACTCAACATGGAGAGTGACCCTCTTGCAGTTTCTAGCTCAACGCCAGCTTCCTGAACGGCATGCTGCGTCTGCTCGGTTGCTTCCATGCTTTGAACTAAAAGACCTTTAATCGCTTCACTTTTTTGCGTTGTTTCTCCAACTATCTTTTGCTCTTCTAAAGTGCTTTTTCCTATGACATGGCTAGAATTTTCAATCTCCGAAGCGATGGATGAATTCTCGTGACCCAGAGATTTGACTTCATTGACGGTACTTTGAATCATCTCTATAAATTTATTTACCTCTTTTGCTGCATCTCCAAACTCATTTCCACTTTTATCGGACAATCGTTTTGTTAAATCTTTGTCTCCGCCGACAAGCTCAGAAATACGGTTTTTCAAATCAGAGAGAGGATTAAAAATTTCTTTCATAAAAAATATACTGGCTAGAACAGCAAAAATAATAGAGCCAATAATGAGTGTTATTAAAAGTGTTCTTTGTGTTAAAAAAATATCTGCATCATTTTTATCCAGTGAAATTACTAAATCCATTGCACCAAGAACATACCCCTCTTTTACATTATAGTGGCAAGAGAGACATTTGGCTTCTGCAACCATAGGTTTAAGCATTCGTATCGTATGGTGACCATTTGTAGTGCTCTCTATAATTTTTGAAGTGCCATTGTTTAATGTATCTTGTATGAGTTCGTCTGTTGTAATTGGTTTGTCTGATGGATAAACTTCTAAAACAGCTTTTGATTTTGTTATGGCAAGAGAGTCTATTCCCTCTATTGCCCTAGCATGTTTATATGTATCTTGAACAACCGCCGGGTCGCCCATCATCATACTTCCTGTCATTGTCTGAAAAATAGATTGACTCAGCATGCTTAGTGATTGTTGCGTCGATTTATTCGATAACTCATTGAGGGTTGAGGATAGGTAGGAAACACTTCCCACAAGCCCCATAATACTAAGTGCTAAAACAGAAACGATAACTTTTGATTTCACTGTTTGAAACATAATTAATCCTAATAATAAAAACTTTATAAAAAAATTATACCTTAATTGTACTCCAAAAATATCACACTTTATATAGAATGTACTCGATTTGTTCTAGAAGATTATCTTGAGTTATATTATTTGCAACACCATAGCCAAGGGCAGCACCCGCTCCGACCCCCTCTTTCGCCTCTCCTTCATCATATTTATGAAGGATGGGAATAGTTGTGTTTTTAAATGAAAAAGTAGTATAAACTGCATGCGGAGTAAAGCTGAGCTGGGATAAAATGTGTGCAATATCCGAGTTTTTATCTTTTGCTACCCATTGGGTTGTTGCAAGCGTTATATTTTTATCTTTTACTCTCATAAAAACATCCTCTCTCAGTTTGTCTGCCACAAGTAAACAAGCTGCCATCTGCGTTCCACCCGCTAATACAACATGAAATCTTCTCGAAGCTTCAAGCAAAAATCCGGCACAAAATATCAGCATGTTATCGCTCACAATAGAGAGTTTTTCTATGCTTGTCATATCGGAGTTTATCAGAGAGAGTGCTTTTGTAACAGTTTCATCTTTTATACTCTTTGGTACATCTTTAAAACTAGAAGAGAAGTCATCTCGGCAGTCATATCCAAGTGCCAGTGCAGTAGCTGCGGCAGTCGTTGTCCCGCTTGGAGTACTCTCGGCTAAAATAAGGTAGTTTCCTTTTAGCTCATAACTCTTTCCATATGCCATACCTTTAGAAAAAACATCTCTGACATCTATCCCGGCACCTTCACTGATTGAGCCGGATGGAGGTATTCCGAAGTCATGGCATGTTGAACTCTTTGGAGTTACATCAAGGCCGAGATTTAAAATCTCAATTCGGCCAAAAGGCACAAGATTGTGTACGGCTCTTGTTAGGATGGCAGGAGTTGGAACACCGTTTGGAGTCTCTGCAATTTCGCCCAATGAGAAGACCTTCTCGTTTGTAATAAATTCTGCATCAAGGGTTGGAGTGAGAGAAATCATTCCGGGTATTCCCGCCTGTGTTATCCCCTCAATCTCACAAGTTCTTGTCACGCATGCTGCCAACAAGAAATCTGCTCTGCCGCTTGGGAGTGAATCTGGTTTATCTGTAAATATATTGAGTGTTTTCATTCATTCTTCTTTTCTTCGAAAATCTACTATTTCGCAATTATAACGAGGCTACTGCTTTTTTAAATTTAAAGTAGATTTAAATATATAGAGTGTGAAAAGATTGTATTATGTTAAATTATATCTTATGAAAGGCTACATGATGAAGGCGCAGATTATCGGTGAAATTTTAAAAGAGAGTGGCATTATTGCACAAGAGCAGATAGGTGCGGCTATATGTGTCCAGAAAGTGACCAATAAGGTGCTTGGTGAGACTCTTGTTGAGCTTAATTTTGTTACAACAGATGAGCTCGCGCATGCGATTGCCCTTCAAAATAGACTTGAATATGTTGATTTGGATGCTTATGTTCCTCTTGCGGAAACATTGGCTTTAGTGGATAAAGAGTTTGCACTGCAAAACATGGTACTACCTCTCAGAGTAGAAAACGGTGTGCTAGTAGTTGCCTCATCTTGGCCTAATGATGAAGTTATTCGTGAACATATTAGCCAAAATAGCGGTTATCCCGTTCGCTATGCCGTGAGTGATGTCGGTGCAATAGGCAGATATTTGCAGTTTTATTATGAGCAGCTTGACTACCCAATTGAGAACAGAATCGACGATATAATTAAGATATCGGTTGAAGAGGGTGAGATAGACGTTATTGTTTTAGTAGATTTGATTATTCAAGTCGCCATTAAAGATCGTGCGACGGATATTCACATTATGGCAGAGAGAATTACATCGCACATCTTTTACCGAATCGACGGAGTGCTTAAACACTACTACTCCATTCCGTCTGCACTGCATAACAGTATTGTAATACGGCTCAAAGTAGTTGCAAAACTTGATATTGCACAGCACTTACAGCCGCAAGACGGGGAATTCTATATGAAGTTCTCGCAAAGCAGATACAAC
>JAUSKV010000084.1 GCA_030646745.1 Sulfurimonas sp.
GAAAATTGGATAGATCTGTCTTTGCATGTGGACAGAACAAATTACTATGAAACCATGGGAATTGACAGAATCGTGGCATGTGAAACCGTGGAAAATGGAATAATCATAGATGCCGGAAGTGCCATAACCGTGGACATTATAAAAGGTGGAATTTTTCAAGGCGGATTTATTTATGCGGGAGTACATGCTATGCGACAAACCTACAAAAATATCTCCATTGCATTAGACTACTCATTTAACTTTGAGCTAGATTTGGATAAAATTCCGAAAAATTCGCAGGATGCCATAAGTTATGGCTATCTGAAAACACTTTATTGTGAAGTTATTTCCCATAAAATGGATATATTTTTGACAGGTGGAGATGCAAAAGAGTTTGCAAAGATATTTCCACATGCCACGATTGACGAGAGACTGATTTTTAAAGGGATGAAAAAGATTATGAAAAAGGCTGATTTATGTTAACAGTAGCACTTCCAAAGGGTCGTATTGCAAAAGAGACGCTAGAGATTTTTGAGACAATTTTTGGTGAGGGCTTCAAGTTTGATGATAGAAAACTTATTTTAGAGACTCCGAATTTTCGTTTTTTACTTGTTCGTAACCAAGATGTTGCGACCTATGTTCATCGTCAAGCGGCAGATATAGGTGTTGTAGGACTAGATACTTTAGAAGAGCAGGGCTTGGATGTTATAAGACTTCTTGATTTAAAAAGAGGTATCTGTAAAGTCTCTATCGGCATGAGAAAAGGCGAAAAACTGGACTTTGATAAGCCTGAAATTAAAGTGGCTACAAAGATGGTAAACATCACAAAGCGTTATTTTGAAGAGAGAGCGGTCTCTGTTGATATTATAAAACTTTACGGCTCTATTGAACTTGCTCCGCTTATCGGGCTTGCCGACATGATTGTGGATGTTGTAGAGACGGGTGCGACCATGAAGCAAAATGGCTTGGAAGTCGTAGAAGATATTATGACTTCATCGACTTATCTTATTGCAAACAAAAATAGTTACATTGCCAAAAAAGATAAAATTTTAGATATTTATGAAAAAATCAATGAGATTATAAAAGCTGAGCAAAAAGCCTAATGACAAACTTAGATTTATATGCAAAAGCTGAACATCTTCTAGGCATAGAAGAAGCAACCGAGGCACTCTATGATTTGTACCGTTCTGAGCTTGATGATTTGGGAGTTAAAACTCTTTTGGATGTAGGCTGTGGACGCGGCGGATTTATGCAACGCATGGTAAGTGACGGCATTACTTGCAAGGGTGTTGATTTAAGCTCTGTGATGGTCGAAGAGTGCAAACTGCTTGGACTTGATGCCGAGTGCATAGATGTTTCAGAAGTTGATGAAAAATTTGATGCCATCGTGGCTATTTTTGATGTACTTAACTTTTTAAACCAAGATGAACTGATAAAATTTTTGGATGCAGTTACCGAAAAATTAAACGATGACGGAATTTTTATAGCCGACATAAACACCCGTTACGGCTTTAGCGATGTTGCTGAGGGCACCATGAGCAGTGAAAATGAAAAAGAGTTTTTAAGCGTAGATGCGGTGTTTGAGAACGATGAACTTGCAACAAAATTTACACTCTTTGAAAAAAATGAAGATGGAAGTTATACAAAATATCAAGATACAATCGTGCAATATTTTCATAAAATAAAAACATTTCAAAATCTGAGCGGATTGAAACTTGTGGAGAAGCAGACATTTTCGCTCTATGACACGGAAGATAAAACACTTCTAATTTTTAAAAAAAGATAATCACTGATGTTACGCACTAAAACGAACAAGTCCGTTTTAGTGGGAGGGACTTTAGCGTCCCTTCCAACGCCCTAAAGCTACGAAAAACTTGTTTTTCGAGAATTACGGAGTATTTTATGCTCTTTTTTATAAAAGTGCGTAAAATTAAATAAAAGGAACAGAAATGTTAAAACTGATTTTTTCTCTCATGTTGGCGGTTGCAGTTGCAAATTCTGGCGATGTAAAACCTAAAAATGGCTGTATTTTGTCTCAAGAGGGTAAAGTTTTTGTTAAATTTGAAGCGCATAAAACACCCTCAAATAAGGCTGTCGGCGGTCAGTTTGAAGATGTAAAGTTTACACCGGCAGCACCAAGTGGGAATAACTTTCGTGAAATTTTTGTAGGCTCTTCTTTTGTTATTAATTCAAAAAGTGCCGTTATAAAAACGAAGGAAAAAGAAAAAGAGAGTGAGTTAATGAAGTTTTTCTTTGACAATATGAATATAGACAATATAAAAGCTAAAATAGTTGATATCAAGTCAGACGCAATAGTAAAAGGAAAACCGAAAACGGGTAAGTTTTTTGTTGACATGTCTATAAATGGAGCGGTCAAAAATGTTCCGATGGATTTTAAATTTGATGCCGGCGAACTTACAGCAAACGGTGTTCTTGATGTTTCAGCATTCGATTCTAGCTTAATATTCGAATTAGTAAATCAGGAGTTTGTGCGACAACATAAAGAGAGAGTTTTAAAAAGTGTTGCTATAGGATTTAGTACAAAAATAAAATCTGATCTCTGTTATGTTGCAAAATAAGTTCTAATTGCTTTTAAGCATATATATCTTCAATCGCCTAAAGTATAATTGCACCTATGAAAATATATGATTTTTTAATTATTGGTGCCGGAAGTGCGGGGTGCTGCATGGCTTATTTCTTGCACAAAGAGGGCAAGAGTGTTGCTCTGATAGACAGAGAGGGCATAGCTGGCGGTGCCAGTGGGGCTGCAGGAGCCTTTTTGTCGCCGCTTCCCGGTCAAAAAAATATTTATAACTCCTTAGTAAATGATGCTTTAGCCTTCTCTTTGGATTTTTATAAAACATTATTTGTAGAAGCAGTGGATGCAAAGGGTGTTTTAAGAGTTGCGAATGATAATTTTGCTCATGATAAGCTGGCACTGAACAATATAAAATATGACTACTTTGACACTCAAAAGCTAAAGAGTATTTCTGATGATTTTATGAATATTGATGGATATTTTTATGAAAATGCAGCTGTTTTAGAACCTATACAAATTTGTAAGAAATTAACACAAGAGTGTGATTTTTACAAAAAAGATATCAAAGAACTGAATTTTAAAGATGGATTTTATATCGTTGATGAGGTTAGGGCAAAAAATATTATTTTGGCTCAAGGTGTGGGTAAATCCTTGGTTGAGATTCCATACATGAAGATAGCTCCTATTTTTGGGCTTAGAATGGATGTGAAAACAACCACAAAAATCCCTTTTAATATCCACAAATCCATCTCCATCTCAACAAACAAGCAAGATGGCACCGTATCTATTGGAGCAACGCATGAGAGACACGATAGTGCAAAAATGGAATGCATAAGCACATGTGAAAAGTGTGCATTTTATGCAAATAGCGACCAATCACAAGCTCAGACTCTTTTAAAACAAGCAGATGAGCTAATAAAACTTAAAGATTTAGAGATTGTAAAAATATACAAAGGTGCTAGAGCAACAATCCAAAGCTATTTTCCGGTTATTGGCAAAGTGGTGGATTATGAGAGTAGTTTAGAAAAGTACCCTTCTATAAAAAATGGGACAAAAATCCCACAAGAATCTCTAAAATACTACCCAAATCTATATCTCATAAACGCTCTAGGTTCTAGAGGTTTTGTGTTCGCTCCCTATTTAGCAAAAATTTTAACTCAAAATATTTTACACAATGAACCGATACCAAAAGAGATAGCAACACAAAAACTTTTTTACAAAATGGCTAGAAAATAGAGAGTTTTAAGGTTTACACTTAAATCCACACTATATGATACTTTGCATCAAGCTTCTTTGCTTCTCTAGTATAATCTACAATATACTTTATTTTCATATCTTTATCCGGTAAAAGTTCTAAATCCTCTTTATATGTTTGAACCTGTTCTTCCATTGTCATCTTATCCTTAATTATAATACTACTGCAAATACAGAGCCTCTGCGATAAATAAAAACTCTTTTTTTACCTTTTGATGCTGTCGTTCTTTTAAAATCATTTAAAGTATTTATCTCACTATTTTCTATCTGTATAATAATATCTCCTTTTCTTATTCCGATAGTCTCCGCTATACTGTTGTTTTTGACATTAATAACCAGTACCCCATTCATGTTGGTATTGAGTTGTTGCTTATCTGAAAAAGTGAGTGGAGCCACCTCAATTCCTTCATATTCAAATTGTCCGGCGACAGTGCTATTATCCAAAGATGCAAGCGTGACATTGATTGTTTGTATTTTTTTATCTCGCAGAAACTTAATACTAACTACTTTAGAAGGTGCATAAGAACCTATAGTATTTTTAAGATCACTCGCACTCTTAATATCTTTATCGTTTATAGAGATAATAAGATCACCTCTTTTAAAACCTGCTTTTGATGCGGGGGTATTATCTTCTATTTCTGTAATCAGTGCTCCAAAAATATTGTCATAAAAGTTACTCATATCATCACTTACATCAGCAGTTGTAACACCCAAATAAGCACGAGAATATTTACCATTGTCAATCAGTCCTGTTGCTATAGATGTAACCATATTTGATGGTATTGCAAAGCCTATTCCGACATTTCCGCCAGTTCCTGAAATAATCGCAGAATTTATTCCTATAAGATATCCTGCAGAATTTATAAGTGCACCTCCGGAGTTGCCTGGATTTATTGAAGCATCTGTTTGAATAAAATCTTCATATTCTACTATGCCCATTCCGCTTCTGCCTGTTGCTGAAACGATACCATG
>JAUSKV010000093.1 GCA_030646745.1 Sulfurimonas sp.
TATGGGTTACTACAGTTATTGGAGATGTAAACAGCCCAATCGGTCTTGTCGGTTGTGGAATGAATATTAGCAGTATTTATGAATTGGCATTAGAAGATTTTGAAGAAGGCAGTGCAAATATACTTGTTTTAGATGGTTCAAATGTTATTCAAGGTTCATCAAGTAATAAAATGTTGTTGAATCAGTCTTTACAAATGTCAACATTATCGCAAGAAAAAATAGTAGCAATAAAAAAAGCACAAGAGAGCGGTGCTGATTTGGTTAGATACAATGTAAATGAGGAGAATAGGTATTTATTGCTTATTTCAGTTGATGAATTAGGTTTAACCATTGTTATAGATTTTTCAAAAGAGAAGTTTTTATACTCTTTACATGGTGTATATGACAGAATAATCGGAGGAGGGGTTGTTTTACTTCTTTTATTATTATTGGTAGGTGGTTGGACATTTACCTATTTGATTTCAAGACCACTTAAGAATATTTCAATGGCTGTGAGTGAGTTTGATTATAAATCTGATTTCAAGCCACAAGGGTGCAAAAATATGGGTTATGAGGTGGATATGATATGTAGTGCCTTCAATGAAAACTCAAAAATATTACGAACAACAATAAACCAATATAAAAATAGTGAAGAGCTGCTTAGTAGCATTATAAATTCTGCTGACGACCTTATTTTTTTTAAAGATATTGCAGGAAGATATAGAGGGTGTAACGGTGTATATGCAAAGTGGATTTCAAAAAGCAAGGATCAAATTATTGGTAAAACAGATAGCGAACTGCATCCTATTGAGCTTGCAAATTATTATGTTCAAATGGACAGACAGGTAATCGCAGAAAACAGAACTATTGTTGTTGAAGTAAAAGCTAAAAATGATGATGGCGGTTTTACAATACTTCAAATTAAGAAAAGTCCATTTTATGATAAAGAGGGAAATATATTAGGTGTTGTTGTCATTGGAAGAGATATTACAATAATTAAAAATATGGAGAATGATTTACGAATATTAAACACAACACTAGAAAAAAGAGTCGAGGAAAAAACAGAGGAGTTGCAAAAATCGAATGAATTGTTAGAAGAGCATATCGTTGATTTACAAGTCCTTAACTCACAACTGCAAAAAGCAAAAGAATCTGCACTTCAAGCGGCACAAGCAAGATCAAATTTTATAAGCGGTATTTCACATGAACTGAGAACACCGCTCAATTCAATCATAAATTTCACAGATCAGATAATAGAAGATTTTGATGAAATTTTGGTAGATAAAGAGTTGCAGGCAGAGACTAAAGGGTTTTTACAAAGAGTAATTATAAATTCTAGACATTTACTCCAACTTATAAATGACCTGCTGGAGTTTACAAAAGCAGAGGCAGGAAAAATAGATTATAAAATGGAAGAGAGTGATATAAATGCTGTCTTGACAATGGCATACAATAATACACATTCACTGCTCAATGGTACAAATATAAAATTTAATCTAATACTCTATCAAGAAGCACTCATTGGATTGGTAGATTCAAGAAGATTTTTGCAAGTTCTTTTAAATTTACTCTCAAATGCAATAAAATTCACAAAAAAGGGCTCGATAGAGTTGAGAAGTTTTTCAGAAGAAGGTTCTATCGTAGTACAAATAAAAGATACAGGCAAAGGGATACCGGTAGAAAAACAGAATATTATATTTGAACCGTTTATGCAAGTAAATAATACAGATAACGGTACAGGATTAGGGCTTGGACTTGCGAAAAAGATGTGTGATGATATGAAAATTGGAATTTCATTTACCTCTGTTGAAGGCGTTGGCACTACTTTTCGTTTAGTTTTAAAAAAGTTTACTGCATAATTCGGGTTAAAGGGAGACAAGGGAAAAAATCCCTTGACCATGCTAGTGTAGCATAGGTGCAAAAATGCACATAAGAACTAATGTGGTTAGCAACTTATTCATAAAATCTCCCTTATGTAGTTTAGGAGGGCAAAAAAAAAGGTTAGGAGGTAATTAATCTCCTAACCTTTGCCACTCCATAAACTACATAAGTTCTAACCACAAAAAAATTATACATAAATAGAAAAAACAAGTCAAACAAAAAAAGCAGAAGCTTTACTTTATACTAAAAACTCTTTAAAGTAGTGCGTGAGCAACTCTTTTTTTTCCTCTTTTTTTGCTTTTATTTTTTGTGCTAAGAGGTTGAGTGTTTCGCAAAATATGTATTTTTCTATGAGGTTCAGAGTTTCTAGTTTTTTGTAGATGTCGAGTGTGAAAGTTGTGTTTTCTTTGATGGATTTTGCACTTGTATTTATAAAAATGAGGTGCATGTTTTGCATATCTGTGATTGTTTTTAGGTGTAACTCTAAGTCAAAAATATACTCTATCTCGTGGTAAGTAAAAATCTTCGTTTGAGCTGTTTTTATGTAAGTGTCTAAAAAGATATTTACTTCTCTGTATTTTTCGTACTTCTCATCAAAATTTAGCAAATAGTTATACAAATTTGGTTTTGTTGTTTTCCAATTGTGGAGAGTTCCTCTGCTGACTTCAAACTTTTCTATAATTTTTTTTATTTTAAACATGTTCAATTATTATCCTGTTATTGATAAAAGAGATTCTACATATCAAATAATTAGACATATATGTAACACAATTCAAAATAAATATACAATAGTTATATAAAAGTGAATATATTAAATATAAAATCCATAATATATAATAATTGAACACTTTATATATGAAATTATAATTTATGTTCAATAGTTAAGGATTAATAACTTATGGACATACTTCAATTAGAAATAAAACTGCAAACTTTAGTGGACAATTTCAAAAAAGAGGATTTTATCTTTGATTTTCTTCTCTCTTATGAGATGCCAAAAGCAAATGTTGCGAGACTAAGAAAAAATAGCGATGTCAATACGCTTGACATAAACGGTGAACTTACAGTAAAAAATAAGAAACTATTTTTTAAAGAAGCTTCAACACAAGAGCTTGATAGTTTATTTGCACAAATTCCACATGTCAAGAAGGGATTGCGGTTTATCATAGTTACCGACTTTGTAACGCTCAAAGCCATAGACACAAGCCTCCAAACCACGCTCAATATCGCATTTGACGAACTTCCAAAAAACTCAGACTTTTTTTGGCCACTTGCCGGAGTGGAGAGAGCAACGGTTTATGATGAAAAAGAGGCGGATGTAAGAGCCTCTATAAAGATGGCAAAACTCTATGAGGAACTCAAAAAAGAGAACCCGACAAATACACATGCCGAGATTCACGCACTTAATGTTTTTTTGACAAGGCTACTTTTCTGTTATTTTGCAGAAGATACCGATATATTTGCCGAAGAAAATCAGTTTACAAACTACATAAAAGCCGTTTCAAAACCTGACGGAAGCGATTTGGATGTGCATATAGAAAAACTTTTTGAGACGCTTAATTCGCAAGAGCGAAACATCTCAAGCCATCTCAAAAGCTTTCCGTATGTAAACGGTGGACTTTTTCGTGAGAGATTTGGTATGCCACGATTTAGTGCAAAGTCACGAAAACTTCTCATAGAATGTGGCGGTGATTTGAACTGGTCGCAGATAAATCCTGACATTTTCGGCTCGATGATTCAAGCGGTGGTGAGCGAAGAGCATCGTGGAGGAATGGGAATGCATTACACTTCCGTGCCAAATATCATGAAAGTTATCAATCCGCTTTTTTTGGAAGAGTTACATGCAGAGTTTGAAAATGCAAAAGGCAACTTCGCAAAGCTAAACAAACTTCATCAACGCATTACAAATCTCAAAATCTTTGACCCGGCATGTGGAAGTGGAAACTTTCTCATTATCGCTTACAAAGAGTTAAGAGAACTAGAGATGAAAATCTTTGAGAGTGGCGGAATGCTCCACATGCCGAGTGTGAAACTCAGCCAATTTTACGGCATAGAGCTAGACGACTTTGCCCATGAAGTAGCTATTTTGTCGCTTTGGTTGGCAGAACATCAGATGAATCAAGCGTTCAAAAAGAAATTTGGAGATTGTACTCCGACATTACCGCTCAAAAACGGTGGCAACATCGTACAAGGAAATGCAACAAGATTGGATTGGGCAGAAGTTTGTCCAAAAGAAGAGGGCGATGAAATTTATATTTTAGGAAATCCGCCGTATTTAGGATACAGTGAAAGGGATAAATATCAAAAGGATGATATGGATATTGTATTCAATGAAATGAGTAATAGTAAAAGACTTGATTATATTGGTTGTTGGTTTAAAAAAGCAACAGATTATATTTCAAATCTTAATGCTAAATATGCTTTTGTATCTACAAACTCAATTTCACAAGGTGAACAAGTAAGTTTGATATGGCCATATATTTTTTCAAAAAATCAAGAAATATATTTTGCTCATCAATCTTTTAAATGGTCTAATAATGCCAAAGACAGAGCTGGTGTAACAGTTGTAATTATTGGAATTAGAAATAAATCTAATGATTTAAAAATTTTGTTTAAAAATGAAATAAAACAAGATGTTAAAAATATAAGCCCATATTTAATTCAAGCTAATAATATGATTATGTATCAAGTACAGCATCCAATTTCTGATTTTCCTGAGATGCAATTAGGAAGCAGTGGTATAGATGGAGGTAATTTAATCTTGAGCACCGAAGAAAAAAATGACTTTATTGATTCTGATATTAATTCTAATAGATTCATAAAATTATTTATAGGTGGAGCAGATTTTTTAAGAGATACCGAAAGATATTGTATTTGGATTGACGATAATAAAATAGAAGAAGCTAATCAAATTATAAAAATACAAGAAAGAATAAAAAAATGTCGTGAATATAGATTAAGTGCAGGAAGAGATGCTAAAAAAGCTGCAGATGTAGCACATAGATTTTTTTATAGAAAATACAAAAATACAAGTGCAATTATTTTACCTATGACTAGTTCAAGTAGAAGAGATTATTTGCCTATTGGAATTACAAATAAAGATGTAGTAATTAGTAATGGAATGTTTATGATTTATGACTTTGAATTGTATATATTTGGCGTATTATCTTCAAAATTACATAATTTATGGATGTCAATAACAAGTGCAAGAATGAGAAATGACTATCGCTATTCTGTGAATTTAACTTACAACACCTTCCCTTTCCCAAAAATAACCCAAACCCAAAAAGACGAAATCGAAGAACTCGTCCATGCTATCTTAGATGAACGAGATAAAAACTATCTCAAAACCATGGCAGAACTCTACGACCCAAACAAAATGCCAGAGCTGCTAAAAACCGCCCACCACAACCTCGACATCTACATAGAAAAATGCTACCGTGAACAACCCTTCGAGAGCGATGAAGAACGACTAGAACACCTCTTTAAATTGTATGAGAAAATGATAAAAGAGGAGA
>JAUSKV010000140.1 GCA_030646745.1 Sulfurimonas sp.
CCAAAGTTTGGTTCACACATAGACACCTCTTTTATTCAGAGTGTTGCAGAGGTTGGGTCGGATGTTATCTTAATCCTTGACATGGAGAAGATTTTTGAAGATGATGAACTGACTACAATTAGTTCGTTCGAATCAAACAAAAAGGAAAAACAGTAATGAAAGCTAGAATGACAATTAAGAAACAACTGGTTATAGCACTTTTAGTTGTAGGGATTACACCCTTTGTTGTGATGAGTATAACATCCTATATGAAATCGAGTAGCGCCTTAAACGCTGAAGCTATCTCTAAAATGGAAATGTCAAGAGACTTAAAGAAAGACCAATTGATTGGTTATTTTAGGATGCTGAAAGGCTCTATGGAAAACATGGGAGAAAATAGACAGATTCACCTTTTATATGATGAATTAGTGAGACTGCATATAAAAAACGAAGTTGCTGCTAATGAACCTTTTAGAATCATAAATGATCCGGAGACCAAGAGCGTATATGCTAAATTTGATGGCTACTTTGGTGAATATATGAAGAAAAATGATTTGAGTGATGTATATTTGATTTGTTCAAAACATGGGCATATTATGTACTCTGTTGGTAAAGACTCTGATTTAGGTCAGAATTTAGTTACAGGAGAGCTGCGCAACTCTAAACTACATGAAGCTTGGGAAGTAGCAATACGAGACAAAGAAGCTCATATGACAGATATGGCTGCATATGGACCATCTAACGGAAATCCAAATATGTTTATGGCTATACCTATAATTGAAGATGGTGTAGTTGATGGGGTTATAGCTGTAAAGGTTAATCCGGACTCAATCAACAAAATTATGCAAACACGCATAGGAATGGGTAAAACTGGAGAAACTTATCTTGTTGGGCAGGATAAATTGATGCGTAGTGATAGTTTCCTTAATCCTACAAATTACTCTTTAATAAATTCATTTAAAAATCCTTCTACGGGTTCAATAAATAATGATGCGTCAACTGGGGCACTTTCTGGAAAAACAGGTACTATAGAAATAATGGGTTCCGATGGAGAACCTATGCTTAGTGCATATACTCCATTTGAATTTTTAGATCTAAGATGGTCACTCATAGCTGAGATTGATGAGTCAGAGGTGTTTGCGGCTGTAATCAGCCTGCGTAACAATGCCATGATTATGGGATTAGTTTTTCTGGGACTTATTATTGCATTAGCACTGTTTCTGGGTCGTTTTATCTCAAATCCAATCTCTAGAGCAGTCGAGTCAATCACAAGCGCAAACTCACAAGTAGTAAGCGCAGCAGGAGAAATTTCAGAATCTTCACAAGCTCTAGCAGAGGGTGCTTCACAACAAGCAAGTTCTATCGAAGAGGTAAGCGCAACCGTAGAAGAAGCAACAGCCATCAATAACCAGAATGCAGACAACTCTCGTGAAGCAGACATCTTGGCAAAAGATACTAAAGAAGCGGCATCCGAAGGTTTTGCAAGAGGTACGGAGCTTATGGCTGCCATGCAGGAGATTAACAACTCTAGCGAGAGAATTGCTAAAATTATTAAAACAATTGATGAGATTGCATCCCAAACAAAACTTCTTGCACTTAATGCTGCAGTTGAAGCGGCGCGTGCAGGTGAACATGGTTTAGGATTTGCAGTTGTTGCAGATGAAGTGAAAGGGCTTGCTCAGCGTTCAGCAAATGCAGCTACTGAAACATCAGAGATAATAGAGCAGTCTATCAAACAGATTAGAAACGGTTTGGATGTAGCTAAGAAAACAAATGAAGCATTCGGAAATATAGATGAGAAGATTAAAAAGACTTCAAACTTAATTAGTGAAATCTCTATCTCTACAAAAGAGCAAAGCGAGGGCATGTCTCAAATCGCACAGGCAATGGGCAACATTGATCAAGTAACACAACAAAACGCGGCAACATCCGAAGAAGCAGCAGCGGCATCTGAGGAGCTTAATGCTCAGGCTGTTGCTATGCAGGACATGGTAGCTGTAATAGCGGCAATGGTTGGAATCGTAGGCACAGAACAGCCAACGAGACAGCCGATTCGTACACAAAAAACTACAAAGAATATAGCATATAACCAGCCAAAAAGAGCAACAATAGCTCCTAAAAAAGCCTCTAAAGGCGGGAGCAGCGATGTATTTCCTCTAGACGATGAGGACTTGAAAGAGTTCTAAAGGTAAACGCATTCTTATGCTGAGTGATTCAGGTAAGATAATGCTAAAATATATAAAAGAGCGAGAATAAGACATTAGGGAGAAGGAGAAAGCTTAAGATGAAAATAGATTCAATAGAGAAGCTTTTACCCTTCTCCAAAAAGCTTAATTTACTTTATGTTGAAGATGACTTTCCGACTAGAAAAACTTTCAGTGAAATCTTTATAGAACTCTTTTCTGTAGTCTATGTTGCTAAAGATGCAGATGAGGGCTTAAATCTTTTTAACACAAAAGATATAGATATTGTTATAACCGATATAGAGATGCCGGGCATGAATGGGCTAGAGATGGCTCGTATTATTAGAAAGCAAAGGCATGATGTACCAATTATCGTTATGACCGCATATATTGAGAATAAATTTTTTATAGAATCAATTGAAATTGGCATAGATGCATATCTTCTCAAACCTGTTGAACAAAAAATGTTATTAACTACAATAAATCGAATTATATATAATATTAAAGCGGTTAAAAGTCTGCATGATGACAGTCGCTATTTTCAAGTGTTAACAGAAGCTTCTATTGTTTCAAAAGCAGACCCAAAAGGAGTAATCACTTATGTGAATGATAATTTATGCAATATCTCCGGATACACACGAGAAGAGCTAATAGGAAAGTCACACAATATCTTTAAACATCCGAACACTCCAAAAAATATCTATAAAGAAATCTGGGACACTATCTTGCGCGGTGAAGTGTGGCGTGGTCGTATGGAAAATTTAAATAAAAATGGAAACTCATTTTTGGCAGATACGATTATTATCCCCCTTGAAGACAACAAAGGAACAATTTTTGAATTTATTGCTATACGCCAAGATGTTACGGAATATGTCAATTTAAGAAGAAAGATGAATGCTGATATGTTAAAAAAAGAGGAAGAACAGCACATAAACGAAGCGAAGGAAGCATTTTTAGTATTGTTTACTCATGAGCTTAAAACACCGCTCAACGCTATTATAAATTTTTCAAAATATATTCATACTAAATTAATCAATTCACAATATCTTGAACCTACTAAAACTGCCAAACTTTTAAAATCTATTATCTCCAATGCTTATGACATGTTAGATAATGTAAATAATATTCTTGATATATCAAAACTTCAAGCCAATAAACTCAGCTACGCTAAAAGATTATTCAGCCTTAACAAACTGATTATCTCTCTTTTGGAACAATTTGATTCGTTGATTAAAGCAAAGAATATTGAGATTGAACTATTGATTGATGAGGAGTTTGAGATTCACTCTGATGAGTACAGAGTAAAACAAATTCTTGGTAATATTCTTTCTAATGCAATAAAATATGGCAATAATAAGATAAGAATAGAGATAAAAAAGTCAAAGAGTGCTATTGAAATTTTTATTGAAGATAACGGAAAAGGTATTGCGGACAAGGAGTCTGTTTTCAACCTCTACGAACAAGGAAATACATCGTTAATAAAAAGAGAGACACAGGGAACCGGAATCGGTCTATACTTTGTAAAACTTGTATGTAATGATTTAGGCATAAAGTATAATCTTAAAGATTCAGAGCGGCTGGGTGGTACCCGTTTTGGATTACTATTTGAAATGAATAATAATAAAAAGGTTGATGGATGAATATTTTAATCGTAGATGATTATCAAGACAATAGAATGGCAATTGAACTT
>JAUSKV010000105.1 GCA_030646745.1 Sulfurimonas sp.
AAGATGGTGCGCAAGATTGTGGTCGAGCAGTTTGATAGAACTGAGGCGGTTAAGAAGCTTGTAAACAGCCATTTGGCTTCATTAGAAAAAGAGGTCAATTTTTTGAGTTCACTTGATTTGATGGATGATTTTTTGGCAGAAGATATTGATAAAAGAATTTCAAGACTTTTAATTCAAAAATCAGATGATTTGAATCTCAATCTAACGCTTATGGCTGTAAACATGGAAGCAACTGTAATCGCTTCTTCTAGCAAGAGTGACATGGTAAATAAATTTGATTTAAGTAAGCTAACAAACAAACATGGAGAGTACATAGAGGGCAAAAAACTCTATATTTATTCGAATGTTTCGGCTTCTTTTGATGAAAAAAAACAGCTCGGTTTTTTAGTTCTGGAGTATCATTTAGATAATTTAGATATGTATCTTACGCATAAAAACAGTATTCACTCCTATATTGTGAATTCTGTAAATACTCTTACGATAGGTGAAAATCTCTCCCTAAATCTTAACTTCAGCAAGGATGAAAACAGCGTAATCAATACCGAACATGTTATAGTTTATAAGAAGTTATCTTCAATTATGAGCGATTGGAATATAGTGTATGCGGTGGATAAAAGTGTTGCATTGGCATTTTTATATGATTTTATTCGTTTTATGCTTTATATATCGGTTGTGATTTTCGTGTTGATTATTTATGTTTCTGTTAGATATTCTAAGGGAATTGTGAAACCTATTGAGGAGCTAACGGCTATAACAGATGAGATAACAAACACACAAAACTATTCGGTAGAGCTACATGTAAATTCTAAAGATGAGATAGCGATACTGACGCACTCATTTAACGAAATGATAAAAACTACCTCTTCCGCGCTAGATAAACTTGAAGAGGAGAATAAGTTAAGATTAAAGAGATTTATTCAACTTATTGAGATTTTTAACACAATTATTCAGACAAAAAGTGAAGATGAGTGTATCGAAACATCAATGAAGCAGATAAAAATACTAACAAACAAAAGTGATTTGTATTTTAACAAAGAAAAATCTCACCATGTAGATAAAGAGTATATCGCTCTTTTCGTTACAGATTTTGAAAAAAATGAGAAGCTTTATTTTGGTTCAATAGAGTTAGGATTGGATAACTTTGAAGATAAAAATGAGAAAGATTTTTACAACTCAATTGCTTCGATGATTACTCTGCAGCTTGATAGAATTAGGCTAATAGACAGAACCATGTCGGCGTCGCGTGCAAAATCAGCATTTATATCCAATATGTCGCATGAACTAAGAACCCCGTTAAACGCAATTATTGGCTTTACACAGTACATGATAGCCTATGAAGAGCTGGGTGATGACCAACTAGATACGATGGGAAATATAGAATCATCTGCGCACTATTTACTAAATATGATAAATGAGATTTTAGATATTGCGAAAATAGAAGCAGGGAAAATGGAAGCACATATTGAGGATGTGAATATTTTAGAGTTGCTTCAAAGTTCACATGCCATGCTTCAGCCATTAGCGAAAGATAAAAATATAAACTTCGATTTTATTGCAGAAAATTTTGAAAATAAACATTACAAAACAGACCCTAAAATGTTTAAACAAATCGTTATAAATCTTATCTCTAATGCTATTAAATTTACGCAAGAAGGGTTGGTTACATTAGAACTGTATAACAACGCTAACACACTCTTTGTTAGCGTAAAAGATAGCGGAATCGGAATCTCAAAAGAGGATATGAAACAGCTTTTTAATGACTTTACCCAAGTTGAGAATGTGATGCAGAAGCAGCATAAAGGAACAGGTCTAGGGCTTTCTCTGAGTAAAAAAATGGCAAATATTTTGGGTGGAGATGTTGCGCTGCATAGCGAAGGTATCGGACATGGGACAACATCGCTTTTTTCAATAAAAATCTGACCTTAATACACCAAATAATCACTTGAACATAAGATATGTTCTTAAATTATGAGGAAAACAGATTTTTAAATTACTGAGTTTGTACTAGGGTACACTATCAATAATTTCTTTAATTCGTTAAAGTGAGAATAGTTTTTTATAATTCGATAATTTCAAATCGTTTATTAAATTGCTAAGAACTAGGACTATTTAAGAGGGTAGAGTTGACTCAAAATATTTTTTTTAAGCATCTTCAACATTCAAAAGAAGAAGAGGGTAATGGTGATGATTTTTTAAAGGTTCAAGTTTTATACAATACTTGTGCTCTTCATATCAAAAAAGTTTTAAGCGATATTTCTTGTGCAAGAGATATTGAATTAGTACAAGAAAGTGCAAAAAGCATAGTTGAATTTATTAATAAAGATTGTTGCACCATAGAATCTTTAACAAAAATTTTAGAACATGACTACTATACGCATTCGCATTGTATTAATGTTGGCTTTTATGCTATTTTTTTTGGAAAAACCTTAAAGCTTACGCAGGAAGAATTAGAAGATTTAGGATCAGCCGCTTTACTTCATGATTTGGGTAAAAGTAAAATAGATGTAGATATCATAAATAAAAATGGCAAACTCACTGACTATGAATTTGCTAATATGAAAGAACATCCAAGACATGGCTATGAACTTGCAAAAGCATACGGAATAACTAATAGCAGAATATTGATAGGTATAAAGCATCATCATGAAAGATTAGACGGATATGGCTATCCTGACAATCTACTATCAGATGAAATAAAACTTTTTCCAAAGATTATCGCAATGTGTGATGTTTTTGATGCTCTTACAACAAAAAGATCATATAAAGAAGCTATGAGTAGTTTTGAAGCTTTTAAAATTATGAAAAGTGATATATACCATTTTGATCAAAAGTTACTCAAAAAATTTATGCATATGATGGTAAAAAATTAAATTCTAGCGCACCTAAAGGATAAAATATGAAAAAGAAAAATTTTGCCAGCAGTAAAAAGTTATTTTTAAAAATAACTTTTATTTTGTTTATAACCAGTATCGCTTTAACATACTATTCAAGTATATACATGAGAGATGTTGCACTCAACAATCTTGCTGAAGATGATGCTAAAAAAACCACGGAACTTGCATTTGAAGTTTTATATACAAAGATGCAGGAAGGATGGGCTAGAGAAGATTTATATAAAATTATAGAGCGACTTAATAGTTTAAAGCCTGGACTTAAAATCCATACTTATCGAAGTACTTTGGTTGAAGAGTTATTTGGAAAAGTAGAATCGGAGCGGAGCGGTTTAAATGATCCTCTTATACAAAAAGCCTTAACGGGTGAAACAGTTTTTATTACAACTGAGGATGATACGATACGATATATCCAGCCAATGATAGTCAAACATGAGTGTATTACCTGCCACTATAACTCAAAAATAGGGGATGTCAACGGTGTTATAGATATGACATTTCCTCATAATGATATTAAAATACCACTGGATAGTATTATTACTTATTTTTTAATTTTTACCGTAGTTGCTATCGTTCTGACTTTTCTAATATTTCAATTTTTTATGACAAGGATGTTTTTAACTCCTATAGCTACATTTGTACAATCTATTACGGATGTTAAAAAAAGCGGAGTCTATTCGGAGGGTGTAACATGTGCTCCAAAAACATATGAAATTCATATGCTTGAGCAGACATTTAATGAACTATTAGCACAAATAAACTGCACACTAGAAGAGCTCAAATATAAAAATAAAATTTTACTTGAATATAAAAAAGCCATCGATAAATCTACAATTGTTTCTAAAACAGATCAAAAAGGAGTTATTACCTATGTAAATGATAAGTTCTGTGAAATATCAGGTTATGCAGAAGAAGAATTAATAGGAAAAAATCACAATATTGTTAGATCTCCTCACATGCCCAAAGAGGCATTTAAAGAACTATGGGAAACGATAAAAAATAAAGAGACATGGAGCGGTGTTGTAGAAAATAGAGCAAAAAATGGCAATAGTTATTTTGTTCAGGCAACAGTTATTCCTATTTTAGATGATAATAATGAGATAGTTGAATATATAGGAACAAGACAAGATATTACTGAGCTTAAAAATCTTCAATTTCAAGAACTAAGCGATACCGTAGATCAAGCTCTCCAAGTACATTTGCAAGATATTGTAAATTATATACCTGTGAGTGCACTGATTGTAGATAGAGAATCTAATATATTATTTACAAATCATATATTTAATAGTAAGTTTTCCTATCTAAATAGAGAGAAAATCTCATTAGATACCCTATTTATAGAAAAAGAGGGGTATGTTTCAAGCAATTTGATGCTTAACTGGAAAGATGAAGTTGCTATGCTTCAAGATGGCTGTACGCAGAAAATTTTAGTAAATATTTTTAACGAAGAGAGTGAATTTTATGTATCTGTAAAAGAGTTAGACAAAGAGGGATACTATCTAGTGTTGCTCTTTGAGACAGATAATAATCTGTTTGGATAGATATAGATGTTTGTAATAATAAAATGCTTTAAAGTTTCAGGTTCAGTACTTTTTTTAAAAGTGCGTGATAATGAAATAGTAGTTTTGACAAATCAGTATTTGTTACTCATCTTTAATGAAAACACTTTAAACTCTCTCTACCAGAGACAAATAAGCACGAAACATGAAAATAAACATATGTATGATAAGTCTTTTGCAATATCGAAGAATTTAGATCTTTTTATCACTCTCGCAAATTCATCTAAATCCTATTTGTTAAAGTATGAGGCTTCACTTAAAAGTATAGATACTATTGCGGCAAACAAAAAAGCAGTCTATTGTGCAACTTTTAATCATGCGGCTGATATGTTGGCAATCGGCGGAGAAGATGGAAAACTGTTTTTTTATTCTATGGTAGATAACAGAATAGTTAGTTCTTTAAAAACTAAAGCAGATTACATCTCAAACATAACATTTTCAAAAGATGACAACTATGCAGCAGTAAGTTCGTTTGATAAAACAATTACAATCTACTCATTTCATCGTGCTTGTGTGGTTTTAAATATAGCTATCGAGAATGTAATTGAAAAATCTCTTTTTGTCAATGATAATGCAAATCTTATTGCAGTTACAAGAAACAAGAAATTTATTACTTATGATATAAAAACAGGAATTTCTGCTGAATCTGATTTTGAGTTTGATGAATGGCCAACTGCCATGTTGGATATAAATGAAACCTATACGGTTGTAGGAACAAGAGGGAACTCTCTGTATATCATAAACCATGCAAAGGGCAGTATGTTGTCAAAAATTAACTTTGACAACATTGGAATAACTTTTATAGAAGTCAATGAAAACCACTTATATCTCTCTTTTGTTGATGGTGAGATAAAAATTATTGACATGCATAGTAATTTAGATAGATTTAAAATGGACTTGAAATTAAATAAACTTTCAGAAGCAAGTAAATGGATAGAAAAAAATATCTTTTTATCTATAGATGAAAGTACTAAAAGATTTGATGAAGAGTGGGCAGATGCACTCTCTAATGCAAAAAAACTTATGGTCAACAATCAAGAGAGTGAAGCTAAAGAGATGGTAACTCCCTTCTTTTTTGATCCAACTAAAAGAGAAGAATTTTTATTTTGTTTAGGTAATATCCAGCATTTTATACTTTTCTCGAAACTTATTGAAGAAAAAAAATATATAGATGCCTTCAAACTTGCGGATGAATATGAGTTTTTAAAAAAAAGTAAAGATTTTGATGCTTTAGAAAAACATTTTCATAAAACATTTCATTATTGTAAGTTACTTTTTGCAAAGGATGACCCACTTAGTATCAGTGAAGCGAAAAGAATCCTAGCACAGCATAGTGTTATTCCTTCAAAAAGAACACTTGTAAATAATCTCATTCTGAAATATAAAATTTTTATTTCAGCAGAAAAATTATTAAAAGAGAGAAATTTCAAAGAGTATTTTAAACTTGTAAAACAAAATAAATTTTTGGAAGAAGAGGAGTTTTATAATAGAGCTATTCTTATTGGAAACAGTACTTTTAATAAATTAAATCTCTATGAGCAAGAACAAAATTATGAAAAAGCTTTACAAGTAGCACAATATCTTCAAGATTTTTTACCATTTCAAGAAATAATTAATAAAAAAGTACAAAGTATTCAAGACCTACAAAGTTTACTTAAGAATATCTCGAGTAGTAATTTAATTAGTGTTTATAGCATGATTCAAAAGAATCCTACACTCGAATCATCTCCGGCATTTCTCACATTTCATGAAGAGTTTTTACAAATAAAAGCCGAAGCTCATGTATATGCCAATATAGGGGATGTGCAAGGTGTAAGTAATGTTTTACAAGAGTATTTAGAGATTGACTACACCTTACATTCTATAGCTCAAGAGTTCAAAATAGCTTACTTGTCTCAAATGAAGATAAATTTAAAAAACAATTATAATCACATTAATTGGGAGCAAACACTTATACTGTATGACTCTATGTTTGGGATAGACAATGAACTTATAAATCTTTTGGACGAGTGTGGCTTTAATGAAGACATACCAAATCTCAAAAGCTCCGATAAATTTAATGGTTATGAAAAAGTAGGCTTCTTAGATTCTGTACTAGTACAGAATTACTGAGGTATTATGCATTAAAATAGTATAATACCCTCAAAAAAAAGGTAGAAAATGTCTAGTTTTAAAAATGTAAGTGTAGTGAAGAAAGCTAATATTTATTATGATGGGAAAGTTACAAGCCGTACCGTTGAGTTTGATGACGGTTCTGTTAAGACGCTAGGAATTATGCTTCCGGGTGATTATACTTTTGGTACAAATGAAGCAGAGATTATGGAGATTATGAGCGGTGATTTGGATATAAAACTTCCAAATGAGGAGTGGAGAACACTTAGCACACCGGAAACTTTTGAAGTTCCTGCAAACGCATCTTTTGATTTAAAGATTAGAAGTGTAACCGACTACTGCTGCTCATATATAAAGTAATTTGTGAAGTGATTATTAGGGTGTGAAAATTTTCGCACCCAATAGTTGGTCTAAATAAACTGTGAAATAAGCCTACTTAAACTTGCCTCGTCTAAGGCCCCAGAAACTCTATGAACTTCTTTTGAATCTTTAAATATTACAAGTGTAGGGATACTTCTAATACCAAATCTTGAACCTAAAATCTGCTCACTTTCAGTATTTACTTTTGCAAAAAGTATTTTGAGTGGAAATTTTGTGGCACTCTTTTCAAAGTTTGGAGCCATCATCTTGCATGGACCACACCAGGGTGCCCAAAAGTCAATAACTACGGGTAAGTCACTGTTTACTACAACCTCATCAAAATTGTTGTTTGTAAGCTCCAGAGGCTTAGTATCAAGTAACGATTTTTTACATTTGCCACAATTCGCCTTACTATAAGACTCTTTATGAGGAATGTTATTGACACTTAAGCAGTGAGGGCAAATTACTCGCATTTTACGATTTAAAAGACTTTATAGTTTCTGTCATGCCAAAATCAGGGTGTCTTTTAGGATTAAGTACGGCTTGTGCTACTCTTTTGGTATCGTTATTAACAATGACAGGTGCGAGAAAGTTTATAGTTGAATTCTCAAGTGGATTTTGAATAATAACTACATTATAAACACTGATATTAGAATTCGCATTAATGTCTAATAGTACTTTTATATCAGACGGTACATCAAATGAATACTCTCTCAGAGCATAAGGATTAACCAGAGTAAAAGATATAGCCTTATTGTTAGCGTCTTGCATTGTTGAAAAAAGCTCATCAACCTTCTCTATTTCTACTTTTATAGTATCTTCAAAACCTAAAATAGTTCCTCTTACTTCATAACTCATCTTGACTCCTTTGCAGTATCGCAATTAAAAAGCACCCTCTTGAAATTTTAAATCCGAACACACCACAAAGCATGCAGAATTTTTAGTGCTTAGAATATTATAGCACTCATCAAGTCCAAAAGCAAATAAATTATCATTATTTATAATAGTTATGCCATTATTCATATCTATAAATTTTAATTTAGAGTTTTCTATAACTCTTGCATCACTTACAGAGTTAAATTCTATCTTTACTGTAATCCAATCAAAGTCTCTAGCGCTATCTTGCCCTGCAAGGGTCATCACAATTTTGGTGGGAGAGATAACATCAATAGAGCGAATCTCTCCACCTCTAAAGTTGTCAAATCTTTGTAGAAATGTATCTAACTGAGTTGCTAACAGCGGTTTCATAACTCTAATCCTATTGACAACCTACACACTCCATAGATCTGTCTTCTACATCATGTGCAATTTCCGGTGACTGCGAACGAAGATAGTAAGTAGATTTAAGACCTAGTTTCCAAGCCAACATGTAGATGTCATTGAGGTACTTTCCGCTTGCTTTATCGAGAGTTATAAAGATATTAAGACTTTGACCTTGATCTAGCCATTTTTGGCGAATCGCTGCAGCTCTGATGAGAACTCTCTGGTCTAAATCATAGGCCGGAGTGTAGTAGCTCCATGTCTCAGGAGAGAGGTTTGGAACGACTACCGGTATTAGACCCGAAAGATTCTCTTCAAACCATTTTCTTTTAAATACAGGCTCAATTGCTTGTGTAGTTCCCGTTAAAATTGAGATAGAACTTGTAGGTGCGATAGCCATAAGATATCCATTTCTCATACCCTGTTTTTTAACCTTAGAGCGAAGTTCATCCCATTCATAAGCTGAAGCGAAAAGCCCACCACGATCTACAAGATTTTTAACCTCTGCATTCGCATGGTCCATCGGCATAATGCCTTTGCTCCACTTAGAGCCTTCAAACTCAGGATAAGCACCTTTTTCAAGTGCTATATCAGCAGATGCAGAGATGGTGTTATAGCTAACAGATTCCATAATCTCATCTATTTTATCAAAGTGTTCTTGACTTCCCCATG
>JAUSKV010000111.1 GCA_030646745.1 Sulfurimonas sp.
CATCGCTAAGCTCTATGCTTTTTACACTCTCAATTGTTCCTAAAGATGGTTGTCCTAAAACAGTACCCTTAAACAAAATAGCCTTTAACTCATTTGAAGCCACATAATCAAAGTCGCTCTCTTTAGAACTCAGGGAACCCAAAGTCATAGTTTTAACTTTACCCAGAGCCTCATCACTCAAATTTGGGTCTCTCAAAAGCGCATCAAAATAGTGAAGTGCCTCATCAAACTCCTCTTTGAGACAACTCATCTCAATCACAAAAGTCTCACCTCCGCTTGAAGCAGAAATATGTATTGCTTTAGCTTCAAGGGCTTCTGCAAAAGCTGCACTTCCGAGTGTTTTGGTGCCCTCGCTCATAACCTTTGCACTGAGTCGTGCCAATCCCGCTTTTTTGACGTCCGTCACGCTTCCACTGTTTGTGAATGTAAACTGCATTGTCACAAGAGGAAGTCTTGTATCGCTCTCGTAAACAACCGGTACTTTTGAGGAATTTGTCTCAATATATTCTATTGTTGCTGCCATTATTATCTGTCCTAAAATTAAAAGTGTAAATATATATCTCATTTGAATGTCTCCAAAATTTCATACGCCGTATTTCTAACCGCCGGTGTCTCACCGATATCCCGAATAAGCTGCACCATCTCCTCTTTTGCCATAGAGTACGCTGCTCCTGCACTGCTTACCACATTCTCTTCCATCATGGTTGAACCCAGATCATTCGCTCCAAATCTCAGTGCCATCTGTCCAATATATGCGCCCTGCGTCACCCATGAACTCTGGATGTTCGGCACATTGTCAAGATAGAGTCTAGCAACTGCCAAAAGTCTTAAGTAACGGTTTGAAGAGGGCTTTTCCATCTCTGGAATAAGTCTTAAAAGCTCTGTATTTTTTCCTTGAAAACTCCACATGATAAAGGCTCTAAAACCGCCCGTTTCATCTTGTAATTTTCTTACCATGTCGAAATGTTCTACTATATCTTCATCGCTCTCAATGGTTCCGTACATCATGGTCGCCGTTGATTTTATATCCAGTTTATGCGCCTTTCTGTGGATGTCCACCCATACCTCTGAATCAATCTTTTTGGGTGCGATAATATCGCGAACTTTGTCAGAGAGTATCTCCGCTCCGGCTCCCGGAATAGAGGCAAGACCTTTGGCTTTAAGGCGCTCTAAAACCTCTTCAACGCTTATGCGTGACACTTTGGCAATGAAATCTATCTCAATGGAAGAGAAACCATGAATAGTGATTTGCGGATATTTTGTATGGATATGCTCCACCAACTCCTCATACCACTCAATTTGCAGCTTAGGATGCACTCCTCCCTGAAAAAGTATCTGTGTTCCGCCGATTTCTAAGAGTTCATCTATCTTTGTGTCAATCTCATCATAAGTGAGAACATAAGCATCCGTATCCTTCTCATGTCTGTAAAAGGCGCAAAACTTGCAATCCACCCAACAGATATTAGTGTAATTGATATTTCTATCGACCACAAAAGTAGTAATGCCATTGGGATGGAGCTCTTTTTTTCTCTCAGACGCCATGCGACCCAACTCTTTTAAATCTGCATGTTTTATCAGAAAAAGTGCTTCTTCTTTAGTTAATCTTTTCATCTCTGACTATTTCCATCCCTCGTTTCTTGGATTAATCGGTCGTTTTTTAATAAAAGCTACATAAATTCCAAGCACAATAAGTAGTCCTATAAAAATTGCACCTATAAACTGTGCCCAGGCACCGATATTTATTGCATTACTTACTACATCATTGTGCGTACTGTTGTCTATCTTTACCTCTGCCATCTCTCGCATGTGAGAAATAGTAGAAATTGCTAAATTTCCTTTTGGAATATTGAGGTGGCAAGAGAGACAAACACCGCTTCTATCGAGCTTATTCAGCTGTGTGCCGGAGAGAGGTGCTAAAAGTTTAAACCCTTCTTTTTGGGTTCTGTTCTCATCTAAGTCTTCCGATATATTTTTCTTTACTCTTAATCCGCTTATTCCCATGCCCATAGCTTTTGGGGTTGCGTGACAACTCTCACAACTTCTCGCCTCTTTTTGTACACTGTGCGGCTGAATCGGTGTTGTATTTAAATCATCAACATGTGGGGTTTTGTATAACAATGCATTCGAATCTTCTCCGATAACCGTTACTCTTGATTGATGTTTTGGAATACTTGGAGCTACTCTTCCCTCTGAGTTTTGAATAAGTGCCGGCTCTTCCCATCGCATAAAAGCATGGCTCTCTGTCACTTTTGCATCCACTGAACTCTTTTTAGAATAATCAATTTCTATATGATTATTATAAACTTGCGGTGCCCAAGTCGCATGACAGGTGTAACACTCCATTTTATCGGTATGGGCACCTATGCTCTCCATAGCTAAAATTGCTTTTTGAGATAATTTTTTATCTTTTTTTAGTTTTTTCAGAGGCTGAAGTTCTATATCGTTACCGTTTGCCAACTGCATTATAATTGTATCGCCGTCTCTTAGGGCATGAGTAAGTGGATTTCCTCTCGCACTCAGAAGATAACCGTCTTTTGCCTCTCCTACACTTCCCTGCTTCAGATATTCAGCTACGGTTGTTGCCGTTCCTCTGCCTTTACCCTTTGCAACAGTTGTGTTAAACTCATCACTGTATCCAAGAGGTAACTCCCACGGATAAGAGGTTGTCGTCCCGTGACAATCTTGACACTCTATCTCAACAGCAGTCGCACTGGTTCCATTTAAGAAACCGTCCCCATGCATATCATTTGAGGTGTGGCAATCCTGACACAACATCCCTTTTAAGAAGTGAACATCCTCTTGCATGTGAATATATTTTTTAGAAGATGCTCCCTCTTTTGCTATTAAACCTTGGTAGGAATTGCCGATACTTTTTTCACTCTCATGACAAGCAGCACATGTTGCAACCGGAACTCCTGAATACTCTTTCCCATCCACTTTGACTTTGGTTTCTCTTGAGGATTGTATGGAGTGGACAAGTTTTCTATCACTTGAATGAGGAATGTGGCATGATGCACATCCCATCTCTTTGCTGGATTTATCTTGATTTAGATAGGCTAAAGCTGCTAGCGAAGGCTCTTTTTTAACATCTTTAGCGGCTGGAGAAGATGGGAGTTTGCTTATCTCTGAAGCAAAGGCATGCGGCTCCAAAGTTTGAAGATTTTGCATATATTTTTGATACGCTTCGCTTCCGAGCCGCTTATGGGCATCGTCAGGATTTTGCGTTTTATGCACTCCGATTGCATGGCTGTTTTTCGCTCCAAAGCTTTTAAGTGTTTCCCCAATTTTTTCTTGATTATTCATCATTAGAGAGTTCGGCTGAGATGCCACCTGATTTTCGTGACATACTCCACATGTATTTTTATTTACCGATGCTGTTGAAGGAGAAGGATAAAACTCTTTTGGACCTCTGTTGTTTTTAAAATATTCAACAGTTCCTTCATGCGCTTTATTTTTCTTTTTGGCATTTGGATTACCGCCGTGACAAACGATACAGTCATTTCCGCCATGTCCGGCTTTTTCTGAGAGTTCTAAAATAGCCTTCATCATACCGGAAGATGCATCACGAATTTTTTCAGTCTCTTTGTGGCAACTTAAACACTCGTTATCTGCGAAGAGTGCTTGAGTCAAAAACAGAAAAAATAGGAGTGTTTTTATCTGCATACCAAAGGAGGCACTTATGCCACAAGCAGGGATTCACGGAATGGTTGGAATGGCGACGCGCAAATGGACGGGCGCGCGCACATGGCTGTTGCTGGGGGCGATGCTCGGCAGTTTCGTCCCCGAC
>JAUSKV010000115.1 GCA_030646745.1 Sulfurimonas sp.
TATGGGCAGCTAAAATTATTTGTTTATTTGCCATAAAATTGTACACCTTTTGATTTATTTTGTTCTTTATGAAAAGAAATCATACAGCTGTAGTGTTGCAAGTATGTTGCAATTTTGATGATTTAACCAATCAAAGTATAATATATGCGTCTATGTCGATTTGGGATATTTAGGTATTAAAGGTACATGGTAATATTCAAATACCATATAAAGCATTAAAACTTCATTCTTTGAGTGCTAAGTGAAGCTATTAATAAAGAGGATTATATTTCAAGTGCAGAAGCTAGAAAAATGCTTTTGAATATATAACTTAATTATCATTATTTATGTGAGTGATGCAGATAGCAGAGGCGATATTTACAAATAGCCACGGTGCTATCTGCTTTTACATCGCATTTAGAACAATACTAAAACAGTTATACCCGTCTGCGTAACTATACAGTAGTCGGAAATTGTGCTTGTTGATAATAGAATCACTAATATATAAACCTAATCCAAGACCTGCCGAAGAGTTTTCAAAAGCACGATTAAATAACTTGTTAAAATTTTGTTTCTCAATTGGAAGTGCTTCTCCGAGTGTGCGAATATCAATAGATTTGGCGCTTATTATTACAATGGGTTTGCCCTCAGAGTATTTGAGTGCGTTATCGATTAGATTTTTAAGAGCAACCGTAAAAAGTTCAAAATCAACTTTTAAGATAAGCTGGGATTCTTCGCCTTTAATAGATAGGCTTTCTTTATCGCAAAGCAATACATCACATGCATGGTCAAGAATATCTACAAATCTGTACTCTTGAAGATTTAAATGCCACTCTCCGCTGCTAAACCTTTCCATTTTTGCAAACTCATTGAGAAGATAATCCATGCGTGTGAATATCCGCTTTAGTCGCTCTTGCTCCACAGATGGTTCTAAACAGTCCGTTGTGAGAGAACCTTTCATAATCGGTGTTTTTAATTCATGAAGAATATTACGTAAAAAGAGGGAACGCGCTTCACGCATCGACGCAATTTTCTCGAGTGTGCAATTGAATTCATGTGTTATTTGCGAAATTTCATCTTTGCTGCTAATTGGCAAATCCAGATGAGTGTCTCCCTCTTTAAACGCAATTATTGCATTTTTAAGATGATGTAAAGGGAGGAGTTTGCGGATAATGTAAGCAAAAAACAGTAAGATAAGAGTGTCTATAGCAACTAAAACCATCCAAAACATTACTAAAGAGTGTGGCTGAATATCTTCAAGCACAATTGAAGTAAATTGTTTTAGATCATGTGGTGGCGGTGGCATGAATTTTCGTTTTTCGTGAGCATCTGGCGGTGGCGGCGGCAGCATATTTACAAAAAAAGTGTGAGAATTAAATTCTATCATTTTGCCAAACGGCAACTCTATTACTGTTTTGCCCTCAGATAGAATTTTATTAACAGGTATTTCAGAGTGACGAATCAACAGTTGCTCTAATTCAATTGTAAAATCATTCCGGTTATAATGAAATAATTTGTCAGCCAAAAGAAAACGGCGTATCTGCTCTACTTCTCGTTGCTTTGAAAAGTCTTTTTGTGTGAGCCATAGCAGTTCATTGATAAGGAGAAATATCAAGATAAAAAAGAGAGTGATAAGACGGATTATGGAGTGTTTATTTATTGACAAATTTGTATCCTACGCCTCGAACCGAGACTATATAACGTGGGTTTTTCGGGTCATCCCCGATTTTTTGGCGAATGCGCCCTATGATGACATCAATACTTTTAAGACTGCTTTCATACCGGATTGAGCCGATATTTAGCAACAACTCTTCGCGTGCAATAACAAAACGGTCTTTTTTTATCATGTAAGCAACAATGTCGTATTCCGCCTGCGTGAGATGTAAAAGGGTTGCATTTCTGGAAATTTCATGTCGCTCTTCATCAATTTCAAAGGGAGTTGATTTTTTTGGCAGTGTCGGGTGCATACGTCGCATTATCGCCTCAATTCTAATAATGAGTTCCTGTGAATCATACGGTTTTGGAATATAATCGTCCGCACCGCGTGAAAATCCCATCATTTTGTCCCGTATGTCCGAGCGGGCAGATGAGATAATAATAGGAATATCACTTTCTTGACGAATAAGAGAGCATATCTGCATGCCGTCCATTTGCGGCAGCGATAAATCAAGTACAAGCAAATCGTAAGAGTTTGTCTGAAAAAGAGTGAGCCCTTCTAAGGGTGTGAGAGCAATAGTTACTTCAATATTGTCTTTTTTGAGACGCATTTTTAACAATTGCGCCAACTCACTATCATCTTCAATCATTAAAACATTTGTCATGATTTGATTATAACTTTAAGAGAGTAAATAAAAAGTAACATGCCCAAAGAGGGCATGCACATTAAGCACTGAGGCTCAAAAGAGATTTTGTATCGTTACCGGTGCTTCCATTGCTGCCATAAGAAGAAAGAATTTGTTTTAGTAAATTTTGACTTAGTCGTTTAGCAATTGTATCTACTTCTGATGCAGAAGTTGAAGCGGCAGAAGTTGACGAAGCAGATGTTGATGTTGCATCACTGCTTGTACTTGTCGAACTACTGCTTTTGTCTTTTGAATCTTCAAATAAAGCCATTAATTCATCCTGACTGATAGCACCGTCTTTATTGGTGTCAAGTGTGGAAAATATTTCACTAAGGCTCGAAGTACTCGAACTTTCAGATGAAGATGACGAATCACTCGGAGGCGGAGGCGGTGGCATGCCACCGGCTTTGCCTTGTGGAGGTTCAGGCGGTTTCATATCTTTAAGCGCTGCAATAAGCTCCTCAGAACTCATACTTCCATCGCTGTTTGTATCTAGCTTACTAAAGGCATCTGCTGCTTTTGTGCTGCTTTCGCTAGCGCTGCTTCCTGAACTTGATGCGAGAGTTTGTGCTGCCGCGGTAAATTCTGCTTTGTCAATCGAACCATTGCTATCAGTGTCTAAAGCACTTATTAACTGCTGAGCCATATCTTCAAAGTTTGGTTTTTCATGTTTTGAAGAAGATGAGACACCTGAAGAACTATAAGACGAATACGCACTTGTATTAGAATTAATAGTCATGGTAAACTCCTTGTCTGGTGTAGTAAGGGAACGCCTTACTCGATTAAAATCATAAG
>JAUSKV010000128.1 GCA_030646745.1 Sulfurimonas sp.
CAGTGCCAAAGCTAAGAAGAGTGCTGTTGTTCCTGTTCCTGATGGTGTTGCTAGTGATTTTAAATTCAGTTTTGCTTCTCTAATCTCAATAGCCAAAACTTCCAACCCCTCTTTTGCACTTTTATCTGCTCCGCCTTGGTCGATAAGATAACTTTTTTCGTCCATATTTATTCTCAGTGAAGAGATGTACTCTTTATAGTACTCCTCATTAATCTCCACATGTTGCATCCCAAGAGTTATGGCATGAAAAAAGTTTCCCTCATTTTGCTCTTTTTGAAGAGTGCTTAGCGGTTTTGTAAAGTATGTAAATTCCCACTTTTTATTTCTGCACATGGCAGCTATTGCGAGCATTGCATTTGACTGTGTTCCGCCATAGGAGATGATTTTGTTGTATTTTTCTTTGGGTGTTTTTAGAAGTGTGTAGAGTTTGCGGTATTTATTTCCTGCCAAAAAAGGGTCTATTAAATCATCTCTTTTAACATAAAAATCTCTTCCATCTAAGTTCATCTTAGATATTGGAGATTTTTGCATAGAATTTATTTAATGGTAGCTTTTTTTTGGAGTGCTTCCATTTTCGTTTTCATAACTGTTTTGAATTTTTCCATTTTAAGTCTTTGATCAATAAATGACTTCACTTCAGTAAAAGCTCTTGCTGTTTCAGGTTTTTTATCTTCAAGATAGATAACATGGTAACCAAACTGTGTTTGCACTGGCTCTGCGGTTATAGTTCCTACTTCCATGCTAAATACTTTATCATTAAATGCCGGAACCATTTGACCTTGAGCAAAATAACCCAAATCACCACCCTTTTCACCAGTCGGTCCAGTAGATTTAGCTGTAGCTGTCTCTATAAATTTATTTTTTAGCGCTTCACCTTTTAAAGATTTTAGCTCTGCTACAACTGCTTTTGCTTCCTCTTCTGTTTTTACAAGAATATGACGCGCATGTACGCTCTCTTTTTCGTTAAACTCTTCTTTGTTTTTGTCATAATACTCTTTAAGCTCTTTTTCAGATACAACTACTTTGTCAAGCTCTTTTTTCTGCCAAACCTGAATAGCTAACTCTTTTTTAATTCTCTCTTTAACTTTTTCATACTCTTCTTCAAACTCTTTTGATTTAAGTATTCCAGTCTCTTTTGCATCAGCGAACACTAACTCTTTAGCTACTAATTGATCCAAAACCTGCTTTCTAAACTCTGCTTGTTTATCTGCAGGAACTTGGTTAAATCTACCTTGAGTTGCATTCATCAGCTCCGTATCTACATCTTTTTGAGTAATTTCTACGCCATTTACAGTTACTAGCCCTTGAGCATTTAAAAGTGAGCCAGCCAATAAAATTGCCGATAATATCTTTGTTCTAGTCTTCATGTGATGGAATATCCTTATGTGTAATCGTATTTTAAGTTCAAGATTTTAGTAAGATTATGCTAATGGATATTAAACAAATGGGACTTTTAGCCTTATTTATGTACGCAAAGGTTTTTAAGAGTAGAATTCCCTTATGAAAAAAGCAACAAAACAAGAGATAGTAGCTATCCATCAACTTTTTATAGAGAGATATAGTGATGCAGTTACTGAGCTTGCGTATAAAAATGCCTATGAATTAGTGGTAGCCGTTGCCCTCTCAGCACAATGTACCGATAAAAGAGTAAACCTTATAACACCTCAGCTTTTCAGCAAATATCCAACTCCTCATGCCCTTGCTAACGCGAACTTAGATGACGTAAAAAAAATCATAAATAGCTGCTCGTTTTTTAATAATAAGGCTAAAAATATTATAGAGATGGCAAAAAGAGTTGTTGAAGTGTATGGCGGTGAAATTCCCATAGATGAAAAAGAGCTTATTACACTCGCAGGTGTAGGACAAAAAACAGCACATGTTGTAATGATAGAATATACAGGTGCAAATCTTATGGCAGTGGACACGCATGTTTTTAGAGTCTCGCACAGGCTTGGTCTGAGCGATGACACAACTGCAACAAAAACAGAGGCGACTCTTGTAAAAAAGTTCAAAAACAACCTGCATGCGCTTCATCAAGGAATGGTTCTTTTTGGTCGCTATATTTGCAAGGCTAAAAATCCAAAGTGTGAAGAGTGCTTTTTAACTCAGTTTTGCAAGACAAAAGAAACATTCAAAGTTTAGAGAGGTATAATTTTATTATGAAAAAAATAGCATTCCTACTCTTAACTACCTTCCTGTTCACTGGGTGTTTCAACAAACATGGGGTATCTGCTAAATACTATAGTGATTGTGAAGAGTACTATGACATGCAAGGATACTACCACAAAGAGTGTGGCAAAGATGACATAGTTACCTATGAAGAGGCTGGTGAAGCTACTGGAAAAGCTGCCAAAGCCACCAAAGATGCCGGCGGGAAAGTTGTAAATACCGCTAAGGATGTTGGCGAAGCGGTTTATGATTTTATAAAATAAACCTACTTTACAGCAATAAAAGTAGCAAAATTCGCCCAGCGAAACACTACTTCACAGTGGGAAAAGCCACAACTCTTCGCCATTTTAATATTTTCATCTTCACTGTATGGGACAAGAACATTCTCTAATGCTTCTCTTTTTTGCATAATCTCATACTCTGAATAGCCCTGCTCTTTTTTGAAATCATAATAGCACTCAATTAAATCTTTGTTTAATTTAGAGTGGTGACTTATTACTTTTTCGCTGAAAATAAATAGTCCATTTTTTTTTAAAGAGTTTGAAATTTTTTTTATAAGCTCTTCTCTGACAAGTGGGCGAATAAACTGCAGAGTGTAGTTGCTTACAAATACATCCGCCATGTCATATTCATACTCTAAAATATCAGCATATTTCACCTCTATTTTTGCACCGTACGCTTCACACTTTTTTTTGGCTTGCTTTAACATAGCTTCTGAGTTATCAAGACCTATCAGTGTAGCTTCACACTCTAATTTTCTATGTATATTTAAAAGCAAAGAAGCAGTTGAGCAACCCAAATCATAGAGAATCCCGCCATTTTCCAGCTGCTTTAATGCAAAAAACTCTGTTATTTTTTGAGACTCTCGATAAAAAGGGACACTGCGCTGCAGCATATCATCAAAAACTGCCGCAACCTCCTCATCAAATTCGAACTGTTTTTTTATCGGTTTTGTAAATACTTTATCATTCATAGTCGAATTTTAACCAAAATGTAATAAGATATTTCTAAACAAATTAGGAAAATAGACTATGAATTTTGATATTGCAACTTGGATGATGCTCTTTTTTATACTCTTTATGATTATTGGGGTGTGGAAGATTTATGCGTTTTTACCAAATAGAGAGTTACCGGATGATGATACGACAAAAACCTCACAAGAGGAGCTAATGCAACTTATGCTCAAAGTGATAAAAGAAAATGAGGATACAATAACTCCAAATGAGCTATATGAAAAAATGAAAAGTGATGCAGATTTTGATGCAAAGCACTTTTGGAGATTTAATCAAAATAGAGTAAATCAACTATTAGAACTTCACTACTTACAAAATCCACATGTACCCGAGCGAAGCGATAAATGCCCTCGGGGCGGCAGAAGCATGTGAAAATAATAGACGTTTAGCTCTACTATTAGTTTCTATCCATCGCATTAAGGTTCGCATACGCCTCTTCCAAACGAGCAATCAGAGTCTCTTGCCCTGCTCTTAACCATTTTCTAGGGTCATAATATTTTTTGTTTGGTTTGTCGTCACCCTCCGGGTTTCCAATCTGACCTTGAAGATAATCACGATTTTTTTCATAATAATCTTTAACACCAATCCAAGTTGCCCACTGAGTATCTGTATCAATATTCATTTTTATAACGCCATAACCAATCGCTTCTGCAATATCCTCAGGAGCCGAACCTGAACCACCGTGAAAAACAAAATTTACAGGTTTTTCGCCCGTTTTAAACTTCTCTTGAATATATTTTTGAGAGTTATCTAAAATTTTTGGAGTTAAAACAACATTGCCCGATTTATAAACCCCATGAACATTTCCAAACGAGGCTGCAATTGTAAAGTTAGGTGATATTTTATTTAACTCTTCATAAGCATAAGCAACATCTTCCGGCTGAGTATAAAGAAGTGCATTATCGATACTGCTGTTGTCAACACCATCCTCTTCTCCGCCAGTCACGCCAAGCTCTATCTCGAGACACATGCCGATTTTGCTCATTCTTTCTAAATAAACTTTACAAATTTCGATATTCTCTTCCAAAGACTCTTCTGAAAGGTCTAGCATGTGTGACGAGTAGAGTGCTCTGCCTTGAACTGCAAAATAACTCTCGCCTGCATCAAGAAGTGCATCTATCCAAGGAAGAAGTTTTTTGGCTGCATGGTCTGTGTGCAGAATGACGGGAACTCCGTAAGCATCTGCCATCATATGCACATGTATAGCGCCGGAAACTGCTCCGGCAATCGCAGACTTTTCATTTTCATTGCTTAAGCCTTTCCCCGCATAAAATGAAGCTCCACCGTTGCTAAACTGAATAATTACAGGAGATTTTACTTTTGCAGCAGCTTCTAAAACAGCATTTATAGAATCTGTTCCGATAACATTTACAGCAGGTATTGCAAAACCTATTTTCTTTGCATATGCATAAACTTTTTGTACATCCTCACCAAAAAGAACTCCTGGTTTGACAATATCTAAAATACCTTTGCTCATAATGACTCCCTAAAAATTTTAATTGTGAGATTATATTACACGCTACATTTAAAATAACTTTTTCATACATTTAATTCGTAGCCAAAAAGTGCAAAAGCCAATTGAGATAGATTTAAATATTTGCTTTTTATGCTAAAATTACCGTAATAAATACAAATTTCGAATACAAAAAGAGCTAAATAACAAGTGGTATATTTAGTCTGAGGATGTAATAAATGAGATTGACACTAGATGAATACTCAAGACATTTTAGAATGTCTAAAGAGATGATAAGTTCGAAACTTAAAGAGAAGAAACTTAATTATATTATTGATGATGGAGTTACCTATATTTTGGTAACAAGAAATTCTATTGAGAGCCATAAGAGTGGTGATGAGATTCAACTGAAATCTCAGGAAGAGGCTACAAAGGCTCTAGCAAAACCTAAAATTACAGTTGCTACGGTACTTGCCCTGTATCAAAGGGAGAATCAGCAGCTAAAAGAGAAAATAGCACAGTTAGAGTCTAAAATAGATAAGTTAATTGATGACAAGGAGCAGATGCTTCGTGATGAGATGAATAAAATAGAGCAGGTTTACAGTGCTAAAGACGAACAACTAAAAAATATTTTAGAACTTGTAAACGCCAAGCTAATGATTGATAACAGACAACAGACTGTTCATGAAATTCAGGACTATGAAACAATAGAGGATATTCAGATAAATGACAATGCGTCTCAATTGATTGAACTTAGAGATTATTTAAGAACTCTAGATTTAAAATCAAATCAGAGAAAAATTATAAAAAAGAGATTCTTGGCAGTCTATGATAATGACATTAGGGTGCTTCAACAAAATGGCAAGCTATACTTGGATTTTTCAAAATATGATTACAGTGATTTACTAGAATATTAAGGATTCATATGAGCGAAACTGTGCAAGAGGATGTAAGAACAAGTAATATTAAAAAAGCTATGCAGGAGTATGCGTCAGA
>JAUSKV010000155.1 GCA_030646745.1 Sulfurimonas sp.
CTTAGAAGATACTCTTTTTGTAGTTATCTCAAAATCAGGCACTACGATAGAGACAGTGTCTATTTTTAAATATATTCACTCTCTTGTAAAGTGTGATAAAAATAATACTTTAGTAATAACAGAAAGTGATTCAAAGCTCAATTCGTATGCACAAACCAATGGTATAAAAACTTTTGAAGTTCCTAAAAATGTGGGTGGAAGATTTTCTGTTTTCAGTGCTGTTGGGCTCCTTCCTCTTGCCATAGTCGGACTAGATATCGATGAGCTTTTAAGAGGTACTAAAGAGATTCATGATTCATTTTTTAGCAAAGGGGTGGATTATGAAAGAGTCTTTCAAAAGGCAAGATTTTTTACAGAGTATAAAACTGTTTTCAATATAAATGTTGTTTTTTCATACTCATCTAGATTAGAAGGTTTTAACAAGTGGTATATCCAGCTTTGGGGAGAGTCTCTCGGCAAGATAGACATAAAAAGTACGAGACAGGGGCTTACTCCAATCGGTATTATCGGACCAATAGACCAACACTCTTTTTTACAGCTTGTTGTGGAAGGAAGAAGGGATAAAACTGTAACAGTTGTAAAAGTGAATGATTTTCACAGCAAGCTTGCTATTCCGCATGTAAAATTAGAGGGCTTAGAAGAGCTTGACTACATCGATGGTTTAGAGTTCTCAACGCTCATTAACATGCAAGCAGATGCCACAATAGAATCTTTAAATAATTTAGGTGATATCCCATGCGATGTTATAACAATAGACGGTGTGAGTGAAAGCAGTATAGCAAGTTTGATGTACGAATATGAACTTTTAACATCTGTTTGCGCAAAGCTTATGTACATAAATGCATATGATCAACCGGGTGTTGAAGCTGGAAAAATAATACTTAAAAGTAAGTTGAAAAATAAATAATTTTTTTGGGTAAACCATAAACAGTTTGAAGAGGAAGGTGTGTGAATATAGATAAAAGAGTTCTAAACTTTTTGGTAATTATACTTCTCTCTTTTGCAACATTCTGGTGGACTTTCTTTATCTTCCACTTGTCATTCGATTTAACAATAGTTGCGGCTGTTATACTTATTCGTATTGCCGCTTCATTTCTTTTATTTCAAGACTACTCACTCTCATGGTCAAAAGCATCTCCAAAAACATTTCTTATAAAAAGTTTTGTTTATATAACTGCCTTTTTTGTATATGCACCAATATTTTACGGCAAAGTCTGGCTCTTCTTTTTAGCTTCGGAGCTCTTTTTATACATCTTTTCTATAAATTTTGCCATGTATTTTTACTACTATTTAATTAATAGAAGCAGGGTTGTAAAAACAAAATCAATAGTGATTTATGGTGCAGGAAAAGCCGGTATAAAGCTTGAATCCGAGTTTTCCAACAGTGAATATAGAGTGAAATATTACATTGATGACGATAAAATTATACAAAATCGCTCCATAGACTCTATAAAAGTTATATCGCAAGAGAAGTTAAAAGAGAATATCAAAGAGCATAAATTTGACCTGCTTGTAATAGCCATGCCCTCCGCTCCAAAAATCAGAATTAAAGAGATTTACAATAGTTTAAACGAATATTTTAAAGAGATACAGATTCTACCATCAATAGATGATATTTTAAGCGATAGAGATTTCTCGACTCAGCTTAAAGATATCTCTCTAGAAGATTTACTTGCACGCAACCCGCAAGATTTGGATAAAGAGAAAATAAAAGAGTTTATAAAAGATAAAACTATTTTAATAACGGGGGCAGGTGGAAGCATAGGAAGTGAAATATGCAGACAGTGCGAAAAGTTCGGTGCAAAGAAACTGATTCTTCTGGATCACAGTGAATACAATCTATACACGATTAGCGAAGAGCTTAATGAAGTAGCGACTGTTTTGGTGATGCAGAGCGTTGTTGAAAAAGATTTACTGGATATAACATTTAAAGCGCACACTCCGGATATTGTTATCCATGCAGCGGCTTATAAACATGTGCCTCTGGTTGAAGCAAATATAAGTGAAACAATTGTTAATAATGTTATTGGCACAAAAAATGTGATAGACACCTCTATAAAATATGGTGTAAAGAAGTTTGTGATGATTTCAACTGATAAAGCTGTCAGACCGACAAATGTCATGGGGACAACAAAGAGAATTTGTGAACTTTATGCACAGAATATTGAATCAGATAAGACTGAAATAGTAGCTGTGAGATTTGGTAATGTCCTTGGAAGTAGCGGAAGCGTTATTCCTAAATTTAGAACTCAAATTGAAAATGGACAAAATCTTACTGTTACGCATCCTGATATTACAAGGTACTTTATGCTTATTCCTGAGGCATGTGAGCTTGTTCTCCAGGCCGGAGCAATTGGGAGCGGCGGTGAGATATTTATATTAGATATGGGCGAGCCTATTAAAATAGTTGATTTGGCAAAAAAGATGATAGAGCTTAGTAATAGAGATGATATAGGTATAGAGTTTACAGGTCTTCGCATGGGCGAAAAACTTTATGAAGAGTTGCTTATAGATGATAATGATGCAAAGACAGATTATGACTCTATAACCGTAGCTTCGCCTACACACTACGACATAAAAAAATTAAATAGAGACATAGAAGAGCTATTAGTATGCGAGGACAAGCTCGCAAAACTAAAAGCAATTGTTCCTGAGTTTAATCATCAATTGAATTTAAACTAACTTGATGTTACACACTCAAACGAACGAGTTCGTTTGAGTGGCAGGGACAAAATGTCCCTACAACCCCCTGAAGCTACAAAAAACTCTGTTTTTCGAGAATTATAAGGTGATATAAAGTTCGGGCTAAACTAATACATGCCCCACAAATTTACTCATATTGTTCATTATCTCTGAACCTTTTCTAAAACTCATTCCACATGCCTCGTAGGCGAAGAAAACACCCGCTTGGTATTTCGCTCCGTTCGCATCTTTTGGAAACTCTACATACTCTTGATACACTTTTTTGTAGTTGCCATAGGGACCTTCGAGTTGTTCTAAAACAGTGCCGTTCGTATCTATGATTTTAGTATTTGCACCCTCTCTTCCAAAAACTGTTTTTTCTACATGTTTGATGCCTTCGAGCGGCTCAAAAGAGGTCTTCAATAGATAGGGCGAATCAGGAAAAAGGTCGCATAAAATTTTCATTATCCCTTTTGACTGGAAGAGTAGGGTATATGCAGGATTGATAATAATAGCTTTTTGATTTTTTATAATATCTGTGAGAGTCGTTGCCAGTTCCGGTTCATCGGTTGCAATATCCTCCCATGGATAGAGCTTAAACCAGTACTCATACTCGTTATTGTCGGCATCGAATATACCATCCTCGTTAAACTTTACATGTTGCAGATACTCAAAACCTGTATTAAATCCTGCATCTGCCGCCATTTGCTGAAGAAGTTTTGTTGTAGCTTCCTCTTCATCGTTCCCTTCAATTGAGGAGAAAAGTATCTTCCAACCATCATATCTCTCATCAAAAGCATCCGTGTCATCAAAGAGAGTGATGAGTCTTTTGAAATTTTCACTAATCGCGGCATACACATTGTTGAACTGCTTCTCTTCATCCATTCTATTATGTTTGAGCATCCCCCATTGGAGCAGGGCAGTCTCAAAAAGTGCCGTTGGCGTATCTGCATTGAACTCTATCAGTTTTATAGGCTGATTATCTATGCCACCAGCCAAATCAAAACGACCATAAAGATGCCAATGGACATCATTTTCCCAAC
>JAUSKV010000156.1 GCA_030646745.1 Sulfurimonas sp.
AATGGCCTTGACTTTTGAATGCCTTACAGTGACAACACGGTTATCTAATAAAGTTGATAGATTTAGATTTAATTCTTTGTTAGTGGGATCATAAGGCAATTCAATTGTTGAGGCGGAAATTATAGTTAAATTTTTTAAATAGAGTAAAATAAAAGAGATATAATCTTTTTTATCTATATTTTTTAAAGGTTTTAATGCAAAATGTCAAATTTCGTTCATAAAATATACAAATATTTTTTACTTAAAATAAACTCTATCACTATAAATCAAGCGAATATTTTTACTACTTTGACAATATTTCTCTTCACTATTATATTTGCATATCTCCTGATTAAAGAGAACTATTATGATTATGAGAGAGCTTTGTTAAAAGAGCAACAGAGTCCTGTTTTACAAGAGACAACGCAAGAAGCAAAGCATGCAGAGAACGAAAAAAAACTCAAAACACTTTTGATAAAAAACACAATTGCAATCGCAACTTTAGCTTTTATACTCTTTGCCATCGTGCTTGGGCTTTATAAAATTTTTAACACACTTTTAAAAAGAGACATCGAAGCCTTTTTAGATTTTTTTAGTGAAACAGCACATCATGAGAGGGTTCTAAATCCACATGCCATTTTTTTTAAAGAGTTTAAAGTGATGGCAGGTTTTGCAAATAACATGGTTGCAACTATCGGTGAACAAAAATCTACACTCAAAGAGTTGAACACAGGACTTGAAGATAAGGTTCGATTAAAAACTGCAGCTCTGCAAACCATAAATGAGAATTTAGTGCAAGAGAAAAAACTAAGAGATGACATGATGCAGGCCCAAAAAGAGTTTTTAAGATACACGGTGCATGAGACAAATACCCCTCTGAGTGTTATTTTGACAAGTATAGAACTTTTTGTGATGAAAAACGGCAAAGATAGACAGCTCTCAAAAATAGAAGCAGCGGTAAAAAATATTTTCAATATTTATGATGATTTGAGCTATTTGGTTAAAAAAGAGCAGGTGGAGTACCCTAAAGTTGCGATTGAAATCGAATCATTTTTGAGCAGCAGAATAGATTTTTTTAGTGAAGTTGCCGAGATGTCGAAAGTAACTTTTAGTTACACTCCTCATGTGCCCGAACGAAGTGACAAATACTCTTGGGGTGCAAAGAGTATCTTTGTCTATTTTAATGAAACAAAGCTCCAAAGAGTCATAGACAATACAATTACCAATGCCATAAAATATACTCTTGCACATGAGGTCATCTTTGTAACCCTGAGTGTGAGCGGAATTTTTGTGGATATTTCTGTTGGAAGTAAATCCAAACAGATAAAAGATACAGACAAAATTTTTGAAGCTTTTTATAGAGAAGAGAATGAGGCGAATGGTTTTGGACTTGGGCTGAGACTTGTGAAGAGTATCTGCGATGAGGATGGTGTTTTGATTTCGCTCAGCTCTAGTGATGAAAAAAATATATTTACATATAGATTTAAGATGATGGGTGAATAATGAAAATACTGTTACTTGAAGATGAGGTGATGTTAAATGAGTCTATCACCGAGTATCTAGAAGCGAGCGGGCATAAAATAGACTCTTTCTTTGATGGCATTGAGGCGTATAACGCCATGCGAGAAGTGTCGTATGACCTCTTTATTCTTGATATTACCGTTCCAAATATAGATGGGCTGACACTTTTAGAAAAAATACATGCACTAAAAATACACACACCTACAATTTATATAAGTGCTTTGGTAGATATAGAAGATATTTCGCGTGCTTACAACCTCGGCTGTTACGATTATCTGAAAAAACCGTTTCATCTCAAAGAACTCTCGCTCAGACTTGACAGGATTATTCTCTCCCATGAAGTGCCGCGGGTGCATTTGAGACTCTCCAAAAATTACAGTTACGACCAAGAACACAGCACGCTCTTTTTTAACTCTCTCCCTCAAACGCTCACAAAAAGACAGTCACAGATTATGGATTTACTCGCACGCAACAGAAGCAGAGTAGTAGATTTTGAGCAGTTTAGAATCTATGTCTGGGATGAGCAGATTGTTGACAATGCAACAATCCGTGCAGAAATTAACAGACTCAAAAAATTTTTGCAAGAGGATATCATCCAAAATATCCGAGGAATGGGGTATATGATAGAAAAACCTTAATGGTTTTTTAACACTTGAGGGCAAAATTTTTATCACTCTAATTTGTAGCGATAAGAATAATAAATAACAATACTATATAAATTTGGTTATTTTTAGCTAATATACATAGAAGTGATTTTTTTTTGTAAAAGAAAAATATAATCATTAAAAAAAGAAAAGGAGACAAACTATGAAAAAATGGATACTCATTTCACTCCTCACTCTATCACTTTTTGGAGATGATTTTAAAGAAGGAGTTTGTGAATACAACAAAGGCAATAAAACCAAAGCAGTGGAATTTTTGAAAAAAGCTTGTGATAGTGGAGTTGCCGAGAGTTGTAATAATCTTGGAAATATCTATGATAATGGAGCAGGTGTGAAACAAGATAAATTTAAAGCAGTAAAACTCTACAAAATAGCTTGTGATGCTGGAATAACTAATGGTTGTTCCAATCTTGGACTTATGTATTTTAATGGAGAGGGTGTCAAACAAGATAAATTTAAAGCAGCAGAACTCTTAAAAAAAGCTTGTGATCGTGGAAGTGTTGGGAGTTGTGAAAATGTTGGACTTATGTACGCCAATGCAGAGGGTGTTAAACAAGATAAAGTTAAAGCAGTAGAACTCTTAGAAAAAGCTTGCGATAGTGGAATTGCTAATAGTTGTTCTAATCTTGGGCTTATGTATTTCAATGGTGCGGGTGTCAAACAAGATAAGATTAAAGCAGCAGAACTCTTAAAAATAGCTTGTGATTGTGGAAATAGTGGGGGTTGTTTTAACCTTGGATTGATGTACGGCAATGGAGAAGGTGTCAAACAAAATAAAAAAATAGCCAAATATCTTTTTGGCGAAGCTTGTTATGGTGGAAGTATTGGGAGTTGTGAAAATTATAAAATCCTAAGTGAGCAAGGATTTTAAAGTTTATTGTATTGTAATTTAACAATCCTTATTTAGATAATATTTGATAACAGGCTTTCTGTAATATAATATAAAGCCTTAGATGCGATTTCTAAGGCTGATTTAACTGGGTGTACTACTAAGATTTTCAAAAGTTTTACAATTCGTTTGACATAAATATGCACTCGGTAAAAATGTGCATGGGAAGAGTAAGAACGTGAGAGAGGTTTTTATTGAATATACTTTCGTATGATAAGTTTTAATGAAGTTATAAAAACTAAAAGACATTTTATCTCAAGAGCTATGGCAATATCTAATATCTTTTTATTGCCAAGTTCTTGAGATAGATTACGATAGATTTAGAAAACAAAAGAGCCGCAATGGCGTAGTCCCATATCCAGAGATAATGATGTTTTTAGCAAAAAGAAAAATATCTATAAACTGGTTCTTTTTTAATCAACTCCCAGAAAAATTTGTGGACTCCACATCAAATTACATCATACGTAAATACCAAAAATCAATCATCGCTTCGGCTAGAGGCGGTGCAATAAACTATGAAATAAATTTAACCTCGTTGGTCGTAGATAAGCAGCTGCTAGATTATATAAATAGCATCTATAAATATACTGAAATCTTGCAGGTATTTGATGACTCCATGGAACCTGATATTAAGACGGAAGTTTGGTGTTTGTGGATAAAAGTCAAGTAGATATAAATAGGCCAGGTGTTTATGTCGTTAATACTTTAGAAGGATTGTTTGTGAAAAATATTGAAGTATATAATGATAAGATTTTGCTAAAATCATTAAATAAAGAATATGAAACTGTAATCATTCATATAGATAATGTCAATATTATGGGTAAAGTTTGTGGAATGTTAATAAAAATATAAAGGAATAAGAATGCTACATGAGAATATTATTCAAGGAATTATAAACAAAATTGAAGATTTAAATAAAAATCCAGCAAAAGAGAGGGACAATGTTTTTCATATAATTTCAGAATTAAATGACTTTATTTATTCAGATAAAGAGTTAACAGAAGAAGAGATTCAAAAACTAATTGGTGAGCTAACATTTTTTACTACGCTAATACCTATTCCTGTACCATTAGGTATGGATATTTCTAGAGCTGTTAGATATGAAGATGATGGTGTTGTTGTTCCTTGTTATAATGAAATTTCAAGATTGTCTTATATACCAGAGTCAATGATTGAAGAAAAAGCTAAACTTGGTCGGATGAATCAACTAAAAGAACCTATGTTCTATGGATGCTTATATACAAATCCAAATAGCATAGGAACTGCGTTATCTGAAGTGAATGCTCAAAAAAATGAAAATTTTAATGTTCTATTCTCTAAAACAAAATCTACGCTTCAATTGATACCAATAGGTGTATTTGATAATTATAGAAGAGGAATAGAACATCTATGGAAGCTTCATGGCTCTTTTAAAGACATATATGACTTATATAAACTTCATACACATCCAAGTGCCATGATAGCACTTCATTTATGTGATGCATTTCTATATAAAGTGCTTAAAGAAAAAAGTACAGAAAAATTATATAGAGTGACTTCTCAGATAGCAAAAGAATGTTTAAGTGCACCTATTATAGATGGTTTAATCTATGCATCCGTGCAGTTTGACAATCATCCAAATATAGTAATAAAGCCCAAGTCAATAGATGCGAAAGTGGCTCATAAAGAAGTAATATCATTAGAAGTTATTGAGAACTATGGGTATGGAATATATCAGACTAAGAATACACATCATGCATATATTAATGACAATAAAATTGATTGGAAAGAGATTAAATAATATTTGCTTGTGAAATGTGAGTAAACTCACTCTAAAACAGTTTATTTCTTTGTGTACTAACATTTTAAAAGTGTTTGCACAGCAAAGAACTCATTACTACTTGCCAAGTATGAACGAACAGTGCAGTTAGATGAATTTCAAGTAACTGGGTAGGTAAAAGGGTTGTTTAAAAGTTTTAGTTTTGCTTGTGAGATGTGAGTGAAATCATCAAAAAAGAGCTTATTTCTTTGCGTACTAACATTTCATAAGCAAAATACTAACATTTTAAAAGAGTTTGTATAAAAGTATTAAAAATTCTTATATAACAGTATTTGGAATTTGATTTATTTTGGATTAATTTTAAAGTTGGATAAGAGCTTGAAAGTGCGTGTTTTAGGTGGCTCCGGATACTGGATTCGAACCAGTGACCAAGTGATTAACAGTCACCTACTCTACCGCTGAGCTAATCCGGAATATTAAAAAAGTTTAGGAAGTTCAAATAAATGGCTCCGAATACTGGATTCGAACCAGTGACCAAGTGATTAACAGTCACCTACTCTA
>JAUSKV010000165.1 GCA_030646745.1 Sulfurimonas sp.
CATGGCATCTTTTATATTTTTCAGAGTTCTGTCAAATTTCTCAAGTTTTGCTTGCATCATTTTATTAACTTTTGATTGATACTCTTTTAATGATTTCCAAAGAGAAGCTTTTTTTTCTGTATCCAACTCTTTCTCATCAAGCAGGGTGCTGATTTCATCTATTTTAATCTTTATTCTATTGATATCAACCTCTTTAGAACTGTTTGCAATCCTAACTCTCTTCCAAAGTTCTTGAAAATCATCAACAGACATAAGCTTTTCATTTGCTATCAAATCACAGCTAATTATCCCTTCAATGAGAGCACTGCTATTTTTTGAATTCTGCGTTCTTGATACTAGTTCTATAAATGTATCGGCTATCTCTTCAAAGAAATAATTTTGATATTTTTGAAAATAGTCGTTAATAATAGATAAAATTAATCGGACTCTTTTTTTCTCTTGAAGCTCTTGGAGCGCATCCTCTCTCTCATAATGGAGCACCTCCAAAGCATAAGTAAGCCACTCATTTGCTATCTCTTTAAATATAATATTCTTTATAGGTGCAAATGTAAAATCAGAAAAATTTTTCATACACAAAAAGTTTAACTCTTCTTTTAAAGTCTCTCTTACAAGTGATACAGCCAAAAATTTCATAATTTCTGCTCTATCATTTTCAGACTCAATTTGTAAAATCTCTCTCTCAAAAAGTTGTCTATTGCTAAAAAGCTTTGTTACAAATTCTTTTTTTGCTTCTGTTGTTTTGTTCATTGAGTAAATACAAAAACTATCTTAGTTTTGCTATGGTTTGACCATATTTAACATGTTCACCGACTTTTATATTTAGCTCTAACATCTCTTTTTCTGCCAAAATAACTATGGTTGAGCCCATCTCAAAACATCCAAAATCATCACCTTTATTCATATATAAATTTTCATAAGAGTAAGCGGCAGAAGCTTCTGCATTTGCATTTGTATTAATTTTTGGCTCAAAGGAGACCTGCATAACACCGACATTTAAGGCACTTACAAGAACCATAAAAAATCTCTTTTTACTTAGAGTTTCACACATCAAAACAACTCTCTCATTTTCTATAAAAAGGTTTACTTTACTTTTTAAAGATGGAACATTTACAGGAAAAAACTTGCCGGGGATATGCACCGCTTTGAGAACTTTGAGATTGGTTGGCATGTGGTATCTGTGGTAATCTTTTGGCGAAAGATAGAAGTTTATAAAAGTACCGTTATGAACAACATTTTTTTCATCTTGCGTAAAGTGCTCGCCTAAAAATTCGTCGCATCTGTATTGCATTCCTTTAATTTGGAGTGCATACTCATGACTTAAATCTCCACACTCAGAGATCCACGAGTCGCATGGCGATATAAAATCATCTCCACCGAGTGAGTATTTTCTATCTTCTCGGAGTTTTCTAGTAAAAAGTGCATTTAAACTGTTGTAAGTACTTGGTGAATGAAACTCTCTCATGTCCAAACCCATCAAACCCACATAAGAGCTGTTTACTATTTTTTGAAACCATTTTGGAAATTCTTTTGATGCAAATTTTCCAAAACATTGTGAAATTGCCGATGTCATATGTTTATTCATTTTTTATCTTACCCTTAATTGATTTTTCTTTTTGCTATCTCTTCGATTAAAACAGTTGCGTAGGAACCTTTTGGAAGTGTAAAGTTCAGCTCATATTGAGCTACCATTGAGTTATATCGCCCTTCTACATCTGTAGGATAAACCCATGCATAGCGTCTTGCTCCATCTTCGCTTATGGTGTCGTTAAACTCTTTTTCTATCACTCCGGCTGTTCCTGAAGAAACCCTCACTTTTTTACCGCATAAAAGTCCCGTAACGCTTATATTTCGGTTTAAAAATCTCTCCAAATCCTCTTCGCTTCCGTCAAAATCAAAGAGTCTGCCATGCGGATAGTGTTCCATAATATCGCCGAGCATCACTTTAAATGGGTGTTTTTGTGCTTTTAATTTTTTCACTTCATCATTTGGCATGTTTAAAAGCGACTCCAGCTCAGAGGGCTTAAAATTATTTATGAGATTATTGATCTCCAATCTTTTACTCAGCCAAAGATTAAAAAGATGGCTCTGGTAGGCACTGATAAGAAGTTTTTTTATCTTTGGATTTCTCTCTTTTTTCTCACCTTTTGCAATTTTCTCTCCATCAATGTGGTTATCGCCGTCATTTCCAAAGCGTTGGTATCCGAAATAGTTTGGCATACCGAATTCAGAGATATTTTTGAGCGCTTCATCTATCTTTTGCCCAGCAGTCGGATTTACTTTTTTCAGTTTAATGTAAAATCTGTTGCCCTGAAGATGCCCGATTTTTATCTTATTATTATGATAAGTTTTTGAGACAATTTTTACATTCTCATTCTCAAATCGCTCCATCGCCTCTTCATGTTTTTTGTGAAGCGAAATATACTGCTTTGTCATAGCATGTTTATCTTTTAAGCCTGCATAGCCTATCTCTTTATTTTGAATGCCCAAATATTTTGCAATCATGCTGACAAGTTCAAGGGTTGAGAGACCTTTTTTCCTTACAAACAAAACAAGATGCTCGCCCTCGCCCGAAAACTCATAAAGCGGTATCTCTTCGACCACGAAATCTCTTGGTGATTGTTTAAAATGAAACTCAATACTTGAGTGTCCCAGCGAATAAAATCTATCCATATTTTTTGTCCTATCTGT
>JAUSKV010000189.1 GCA_030646745.1 Sulfurimonas sp.
ACTCTTTCAAAATCTAAAATTCCAATAATGCACTGGAATTTCAAATCTTCTATGTGTATAGTCATCAGACAACTCGTTTTTCTTCACCCTTAATTACGCGAATAATATTTGGTATATGTTTATAAAAAAGTATAAACCCTATAAAAAGAGCAGGGGCATGCGCCATTTGGGGGTGAATTATAAAAGTAGAAATCATCAAAGCCAGAACTCCTGTTAAAGATGAGATGGAAGAAATTCTGATAGTTTTGGCAGATACGCCCCAAACTATTAAAGCAATCGCAGTTTCTAAGGGTAGCATAAACATCATAACACCCATACCAGTCGCAACGCCTTTTCCACCCTCAAATCCAAGGTATGGACTAAAACAGTGACCAATAACCGCTAAAACCGAAATTCCCCAAAGTGTTGCTTCACTAAGCCCCATAAAATAGGCAACTGCCAAAACTAAAACACCTTTAACAGCGTCCAATGCCAAGGTGGCGATTCCAAGTTTTTTTGCTAAAGAGGGGTCTATCTCCTTTACAACTCTTAGTACATTTGTAGCACCAATGCTGCCAGACCCGCTAGATTTAATATCTATCCCCGCAAATCTTTTTGCAAGTAACAGACCAAAAGGAATCCCACCCACTAGATATGCTGCTATAAAAAACTGAACGTTAGTGTTAAATAAAAAATCCATGAAATACCTTAATAATATAATTGCGGCATTGTACTTTAACTATATTTATAAGCATATAAAAACAACGTTGTTTTTGAATTTTGATATAATAACGCACTTTTAAATAAGGATATTTTTTGCAGTTTACAAATGAAGAGTTAAAACATAAAATTAACGAATTGAAAAACAAACTGAGTGTGACGGTCGTCGAACACTTTTATCAGCGGGATGAAGTTTTTGAGATGGGTGATATCACGGGTGATTCTCTTGAACTTGCCATGCGAACGCGTGATGATGATGCAGAGTTTGTGGTGTTTTGCGGTGTTGGGTTTATGGGGCAGAGTGTAAAAGTGCTTTCTCCGAACAAAAGAGTTGTTATGCCAAAGCTTGCATGTTGCGCTATGGCTAGGATGATTGACTCTATTTACTACGATGAATCTGTGAAGTTTTTGGAAGAGAACGGTGTAAGCAAAGAGAATATTTTACCAATCACTTATATAAACTCAAATGCCGATGTCAAGGCAAAAGTAGGCGAAATGGGCGGCATGGTTTGTACAAGTTCCAACGCCAAAAAAATAATTACAACAGCGCTTGGCGAGGGTAAAAAAATTCTTTTTGTGCCTGACAGATGCCTAGGGCAAAACATCGCAAATCAAATGGGTTTAAAATCTATGGTTATCGGTCAAGGCGGCGACCCAAAAGAGGCGGATATTATCTGTTATGACGGTTTTTGTTCCGTGCATCAGCTCTTTTGTGTTGAAGATATTAACTTTTACCGCAAAAAATATCCCGGTATTTTGATAGCAACCCATCCAGAGTGCGACCCTGCCGTTTGTGAAGCATCTGATTTTGTTGGTTCCACTTCTCAGTTAATCAAGTTTATAAGTGAACTTCCAGAGGAGCAAAAAGTTGCGGTTGGGACAGAATTTAATATGGTAAATCGTTTAAGACCAAAAAATACTTTTGTCCTCTCCTCTACAAAGCCGGAGTGTCCGACCATGAACGAGACAACTCTTGAAGATTTGTATTTAACACTCAAAGCGATTGATGAGGGTGCACCGATAAACGAGATAGAGATAGATGAGAGCACACAAAAATGGGCAAAAATCGCATTAGAGAGAATGTTGGCACTATGATAGAAGAGTTTGTAAAAGCAACACTTGCCGAGGATGTCGGGCGTGGAGATTTGTACGCTCTGGTTGAGCCAAGCATTGAAGCGAGTGCAAAAATTGTTGCAAAAAGTGATGGCGTAGTCGCCGGTGAAAAATATATTAATGTTTTGGCAAAACTTGAGGGTTTTGAGATAGTTTGGGGAAAGAGAGACACCGAAACATTTGTAAAAGGTGACATTTTAGCGACTTTAAAAGGGGATTCGCACACTCTTTTGAAGATTGAGCGAACACTTTTGAATATGCTTTTACATGCAAGCTCTATCGCTACTTTGACAAGAGAATATGTAAATATCTGCGAACCTTACGGCGTAAAACTTTTAGACACCAGAAAAACAAGACCGATGCTCAGGGTGTTTGAAAAGTATGCCACAAGAACAGGCGGCGCTGTCAACCACCGCATGGGGCTAGATGACGCTTTGATGATAAAAGATACCCATCTCAAAACCATAAAAGATTTAAAAAGTTACATAGAAAAAGCAAGAAAACAGATACCGTTTACCGCAAAAATAGAAGTTGAGGCTGAAACATTTGAGGTTGCATGCGAAGCGATGTTTGCCGGAAGTGATATAGTTATGTGTGATAACATGACCCCCCAACAGATTAGTGAAATCGTTGCTTATAGAAATGAGAATTTTCAACATGTACTCTTAGAAGCAAGCGGAAATATTTCACTGGAGACTATTGAAACCTATGCAAAAACAAAAGTGGATGCCATAAGTACAGGTTCATTGATTCACCAAGCAAACTGGATAGATTTGTCTATGAAAATTGATTAATATCTACATGTTGATAAAGTAGTAATCAATGGCTGATGACGCAGAAAAGACCGAAGAACCCACCGATAAGAAGATATCCGATGCCAGGGAAGAGGGAAATGTCCCTAAATCTCAGGATGCTGCCGGAGTGGTTACGCTTTTTGTAGCGATTATTGCACTTTTAATGCTTTTCCCATATATGTCACAACATATGATTCTTCTCTTTAAATATTATTTTTCACTTATCGGTACGCCTCTTGATAAACTTTTTATGATTGATATTGCTATTGTTACCATACGAGAAACTCTTTTGATGGTTCTTCCTTTGGCATTTGCTGTTGCCATTGCCGGTGTAGCTGCTGCTCTTGCACAATTTGGATTTTTATTTACTACAAAAGCTATCATTCCCGATTTTAAAAAGATTAACCCAATAAGCGGAATCGCTAATCTCTTCTCAATGAAAAAGGCTTTAGAAGGTATAAAGATAACTTTTAAGTCATTTATAACGCTAGGTGTCGGTTTTGTCTATTTTTTCTATTTTATCTTAGAACTTCCTACGGTTGCCATGTTCGGGCTTGCCGACCAGCTGAATTGGCTTAAAGATAAAATGCTTGTTATCGCTTTTGTAATGCTCTTTATTATTTTTATCTTTGCTATTATAGATGTCATTATAGTGAGAAAACAGTACTTTGATGGCTTAAAAATGAGTAAGCAAGAGATAAAAGATGAGATGAAAAATATGGACGGAGACCCGCTGATTAAATCAAAAATCCGTCAAATTCAGATGCAGGCTGCAAGAAAAAGAATGATGGCTGAAGTTCCGCATGCCGATGTAGTTATCACAAATCCCACGCACTACGCCGTTGCAATAAAGTATGATGAGGAGAAAACCCGAGCGCCCGTTGTGGTTGCAAAAGGCATGGATCACATAGCGCAGCAGATAAAAAAAATAGCAAGAGAAAATAATGTAACAATAGTTCAAAATCCGCCATTAGCGAGAAGTTTATACAATGAAGTTGACCTTGACAAACCAATCCCAGAGTCACTGTTCGCAGCCGTAGCAGAGGTTCTTGCTTATGTTTATAAAATGAATCGAAAGTAACGCTCTGTATAGCGTTATTAAACAGCTATTGTACTGTTCTTGTGCTTCTTTTTTAAAAAGTATATGCCTATCTTCTTTCTAAGAATGTATGTTTAACGATTGCTTTTGCACGTGTATGTGATGGAACATTGGCATGTGGAAATTTTTGAGCTTTCAATCAATATCGTTGAAAACTATTTGAACAAAGCACTATTTATTATCTATTACAAAATGTAAAAGAGTAAGGGATGAGTTTAATTTCCATATTCTCTTTACTCCCTTTTACACGAATATGTCGCTGAAAATTATTGGTTTTTGGATAGATGAGATAGCATTGGTCAATGCCATCTTTCGCCATATTTGCTAAACCGTCATTGATGTCCTTACTTCTTGTCATGATATTTTTTGGATTTAAATCTCTCCATTGCGGATAAATACGAGTAAGAACGCCGTGTTGTTCGATATGAATATAAGGCATGGAAAGAGTTATTTTTTTGTCTAGTTCTGGTTTGATACGCTTATAGATTATAGTTGTAAAGAGCAAATCTAAGTCCATCATCATTTCTATCTCTTTACCGTTAAAAATCAAACTTATAAGTTGTGCAGCTGGATGTGAATATCCTAACTTTATCTTAAAATCACTACAAAAAAGGTGTTTATTGCTTAGATAATGAAATTTTTTAATTTTACTCATTTTAAAAAATTGGTTAAATAAAAGAGACTCCTCTGCATATATTTTGACTATTTTTTGTGCTTTTTCATTTCTTAGCCTGTAAAGAGGAAAAAACGACTCAATTTTATCTATCATGATAGCGAGTATATCTTTTTTAAAAAGTGCATTGTTCTTTGTAGATATTTTTGCTTCTTTATCCAAAAACTCATTTATCATTACAAAAAACATCCTTCTTTTTTGCATCATGGATTCAATTTTATAGGATTTAGGAAGAATCTCTTTTATCTCATTTTTATGTTGTGCGAAACCTATTTTGCGCATTTGGTACTCCTAAAGATAGTTTTTTGCGATTTGATTCAAATCTGCAAAATTTATGGGTTTTATGACAAAGCCTTTGGCATTGTATCTATGACTTTTTAATACTTTCTCGAGAGAAGCATCAGCTGTCATCATCACTACATTTGTTTCACTATTGGCGTGAAAGAGCGATTGAAGGATTTCTAAACCATCCGTATGAGGCATGGTTATATCGGAGAGTACCAAATCTATTTTTGCAGTTTTTAGATATCTTAATGCTAAAGTTGCATCATTAAATGTTTCTACTTTAACTTTTTCAAATCTTCTGAAAAAATTGCCTAATATATTTGTAATCTCTATGTTGTCATCTATAATTACTATATTTTTCATTGTAGTTTTCCTTATTTAAATAGTTCATCTTTTGCAAGATGTATCATTAGTTGGCTTTTTTGATCCACCATTTCATCGAGTGTTTCAAACACCATTTTACTTGCGTTCTCTATCTCTAAAACCATTTTTTCAATACTCTCTTTCGAGCACATGCTTTTTTCTCCTATACACTCTTTAACAAGAGAATTTGCGATGACATGGACTCTCTCATGCGGAGCATTAAGCTTCTCATAAGATGGCATATCTTGAAACTCTTCATACCCGATACCATGTTCATACCATTTACCTAAACGGCACTCGTGGTGAGAGAGTACTTTAAAGTCATCCTTCTCTCCAAAGAGCATAGAATAGATATTGTTTTTATAAACAATATGATCAATTTTTGCCAACATTGTAAAAATTTTGTCACTCAAATACTCCATTTCAAAGCGATTCCTATTTGCATTTCTTTGAAAAAGTACCATTTTAGAAGATAGATTTTTGACATTGACGCTTGAATCCGCGACTATTGTATTTAAATGAGATGTGACCTCTTTTATCTCTATACTCTCTTGAGAAATGGTTTTGACTACAATTTCTATCTCTCTTGTGGCACTTTGCGTTTTTTCGGCAAGTTTTTTAACTTCATTGGCTACAACCGCAAAGCCTCGTCCATACTCTCCCGCTCTTGCTGCCTCTATTGCCGCATTGAGTGCTAAAAGATTGGTTTGATTTGCTATATCTCGGATGAGTGTGATAATCTCTGTCGTAGTGGTACTCTTTTGGTATAAAAGTTCTGTTTTTTCAACAGCTTCACTCATACTCTCAAAGAGACTTTGCATACTTGTAGAGGTAAGTGATGTTAAGTTTAGCCCATCTTTTGCCTCATTGGATGTTTGCATTGCTTCGTCTTTGACATGTTTTAAATCATCCAAAATCTTTGAAAATGTCTCTTGCGTATTATGAAGTGCATCTTTAATCGAGTGTTGATGCATCGAAAATATAGAGCTATTAGAACTATCTCTTATATCATCTTTGATGATGGTATAGACACTGTAGGGACTCCTTAGTTCATGTTTTAGGATGCTTCCACTGCAATTTTCTATAGAGATATTTTTAGAGTTATTTCGCAGCTCTTTTACTATTTCAGCCTCATTTGCACCATGGATAAGTTTTTGAGCGAGCGAGTTTTTAAAAAATATCCTTCCATCATTATCGATAGCGAGGAGCATCTCATCTTTGGATAATGCTGAGAATTCCTTATAAAACGCATTTTCACTCTTGAGTTTCTCTATTTCATTTTCAAATTGTGAGATTTTTAAAGCCTCACTCTCATTTTTTTTAAAAAACATTATTCTCCTTTATTGAAAGTAAGTGTAAAGAGTGCACCATGATTGATATTTTTGATATCTATAGAGGCTTCATATTTTTGCATAATAAGTGAACATATATATAAGCCCAGTCCTGAGTTTGATTTACTCTTTTTAGTGCTTGTGCTAGGTTTGAAAATATCAGAAATAATAGATTCATCTATGCCACCTGCATTGTCTTGAAATTTTAAAATTACTAATGAGTCGCTTTGTTCTATTTTTATTTCTATCATTCGTTTTTTTTCTATTACAGCATTTAAAAAAGCCTCTTTAGAGTTGTTTAATAAGTTTATAAGTACATGTTGTATCTGATTTAAAGAGCCTTGAATCATTGTAGGTTTACTTTTTTCAAAAACAACTTTTATTTTATATTTCATAAACTCGTCTTTTACAAGCGACAGAGATTTCTGAACCATAGTATTTAAATCAAATGTTTCGCTTCCTAATTTTGGATGTAAAAAGTTTTTAAACTCATAAAGTGTATTTTCCATATGATTTGTTTGTCTATTGACAGCTTCAACTACATTACTTAAATAGGTATCATCTACTTTTCCATCTATAAGATCAAAAGCAATCATCTGCATATACATACCTATTACATTTAAGGGTTGAATCCACTGATGTGCAACACTCTCTAACATTTCACCCATTGTTGCCTTACGACTCTGATATAAAAGCAAGTTTTCATGGGACAAACTCTTTTGTCTCTCTTTCTCAATCTCATTTTCTAAATTTTTTTTATGACTATTTAATTGTACGATGGTCTCTTGCAATTCAAAGCGTGACATAATTACTCCTTTAACATTGATAATTAATATCAAAATAGTATATAAACAAAACTTGTTTTTTCCTTAATATGATAGTGATTATTAGAATTGCATAAAAAATAGGAGTTTAATCATGCCATTATCAGAGATAGCCATAGGGCGAATAGTTGCTGTAATAGATATACAAGAAGAAAGAATACTTAAAAAGCGCCTCATGTCACTGGGTATTATTAAGCATAGTTATATAAAAGTTTTAGAAGAGAATATAGGTCGCAAAAATATCAAAATATCATTGGGTTCTACTGAAATAGCACTTAGAAATTCTGAAGCACAAAAAATTATTGTAGAAGAGGTGGCATAAGATGAATGACTCTTTTAAAACTCCTACCATTACAGTTTTACTAGTAGGTCAGCCTAATGTAGGAAAAACACATCTTCTTAATACAATCGGTGGTGTGCATCTTAAAGTTGGTAATTTCTCAGGGGTAACTGTAGAAAAAGCAGAAGCTATCATCAAAACAGAGAGTGCAAATATAAAATTTATAGATCTTCCTGGAACATATTCTTTGGATGAATTTTCAAAAGACGAACAAATTACGAAAAATTATCTGATAAATGAAGAGTATGATCTTATTTTGAATGTGGTAGATTCTACAAATTTAGAAAGAAACCTGTTTTTGACTTATGAGCTTTTAGAATTAGATAAAAAAATGGTTATTGCTATGAATATGTCAGATGAAGCAAAAAATGAAAAAATTAACATTGATGAGAAGAAGCTTTCAATACTTTTGGGTGTTGATTGTATCAAAGTCTCTGCTACACAGAGTACAAACATCAATCTTCTTGTTAATGCTATTTTAGAGTGTGCCAAAAAAACAAAACCTGTGTCAAAACTTATATATAACGATTTTATCGAAGAGGCAATTTCCGACCTTAGTAAGCTTTTAGAAGAGAAGCATATGAGTTTTTCTCTTTCATCTCGAAGTATGGCTATCGGATTACTTAAGCATGACAATACAATCTATAAAAGTGTTCATGAAAATCTATTTTTTGTAGAGATGATTCCATCGCTCAATGAGATTGGTGATAAATTATATCTCCAAAGCAGAACAAATGATGCCGAAGAAATATTTTTTGAGGAGAGACAGAGTTTTGTACATGGTGTATGCGTAGATGTACTTAAAATCAAAAATGCAACCACATTAAAAATAACTGATAAAATAGATGCCATACTTCTCAATAAAAATATAGGGATTCCTATATTTTTATTTATGATGTGGGCGCTTTTTCAGATGACTTTTACACTAGGTTCTGTGCCCATGGATTGGATAGAAAGCAGTTTTACTCTTCTTGGCAATACACTCTCTTCTCATATAGAAAATGAGATATTAAACTCTTTGATTATAGATGGAGTTATAGCAGGAGTAGGTGCAGTTATGATGTTTTTACCAAATATTATGATTCTGTTTTTAGGTATAGCTCTTCTTGAAACTACTGGTTATATGGCGAGGGTCTCTTTTTTATTGGACGGTTTTTTACATGGATTTGGGCTTCATGGAAAAAGTTTTATTCCTCTCATCAGTGGTTTTGGATGTTCCGTTCCCGCTTATATGGCGGCGAGAACGCTTAAAAGTGAAAAAGAGAGACTCCTAACTATGTTTATCATAGGATTTATGAGTTGTGGAGCAAAACTTCCTGTGTATGTCTTGTTTGCAGGAGCATTTTTTGCACCTGAGAATGCAGGAAATGTTCTCTTTTCCATTTATATCGGTGGTGCACTTTTAGGTCTTGGAGCCGCAAAAGTGTTAAGTTTAACGATTTTTAAAGGTGCGGATGAACCTTATGTTATGGAGATGCCAAAGTATCGCCTCCCAAGTTTAAAACTCATTTGGTTTATGGTCTATTCAAAAGCATTAATGTATCTCAAAAAAGCAGGGACATATATCTTAGTGGCATCTATGATTATATGGTTTGTAAGTACATATCCTCATAATGCGTCTCTTCATGAAGAGTATGCTCCAAAAATAGAACAAGCAACAGAAAAAGATAAAGTATCTTTAGAAAATGAACTAGCATTAAAACAGATGGAATCAACCTATCTTGGAGTGATTGGTAAAACTATAGAACCAATATTTTCACCCCTAGGATTTGATTGGAAAATGAGCGTTGCAACACTTAGCGGTCTTGCTGCAAAAGAGGTAATTGTATCTACAATGGGTGTGCTTTACTCTTTGGGTTCAGAAGTGGGCGAAGATGATGACCAGCTTAAAGAGGTTATTTCTAAACATATTCCTTTTGAATCAGCGGTAGCATTTATAGTATTTGTCATGATATACCTGCCTTGTCTTGCTGCAACAGCAGTATTTTCGAGAGAGGCAGGTAATAAAAAATATACAATTTATTTGGTGATGTTTACATTTATAGCAGCTTGGATACTCTCTTTTGTTGCATACCACATTGCCTCTTTCGTTGGATAAAGGAGTTTACATGTCGGCTATACCACAAAGATCATCCGATATCAAAGCGTACGCAAAGAAGTTTGATAATAAAAAAGCAACATCGTATCAAAAGAGAGTGAGTAACTCAGCTCTTGGAGATAAGTTAAGAATGATGTTAAAAATGATAAATGACAAAGATTTTACAATAGACCCAAAAACAAAATTGATATATGTAGGGGCTATAGGTTATCTCATAATGCCATTTGATGTTGTGGCAGATTATATTCCCGTGGTTGGTTTGTTAGATGATGCTGCGGTGATGAAAATAGTATGGGATAACTCTTTGAATGAAATAAAAAGATACTTGGGGTTTGCAAGATGATTTTAAGTGCACAGCAGATAAAAATATTAGCCAAACATCTCTCTTTGGCACATCATATCAAGGGGCGTGTTCGTTTTAAGGTAGATCCTAAAATTCAACACTACTCGGATCAGTTTGATTTAGAGGTTTTTTGCTCTTTAGATAAAAAAGTAGAGGGTATAAAATCCGTCAATCTTAACAAAATAGCAAGAAGTATCACTATAGAGTATAACCCAGCCATCCTATCTCAGGAGTTTTGGTTTAGGCTTCTGGATGAAAATAGATGTGATGAGCTATCAATGGAGTTAGCAAATCTTACAAAGGAGGAGGAATGATACAAACAAATAGAGATGAAGCGTTGCTTTTATCTCAAAAGGTGGACTTAAATGTTCCAATAGATTCAATGCATCAAGCGTTGCGAATCGCACTGTATGATGAATATCATGCAAGGGCGGTCTATATGAAGGTAATGGAGCGTTTTGGTTCTATTCAGCCATTTGCAAATATTGTAGATGCTGAGAATAGACATATAGAGGAGTTACTCTATTTATTTAATAAATATAATCTTGAACCGCCAATCGATGATTGGAGTTCAAAGGTTCAAGCAGAGGCGACTTTGGTTGAGAATTGCGAAATGGGTGTTGCTGCTGAGATAG
>JAUSKV010000199.1 GCA_030646745.1 Sulfurimonas sp.
CTTGGATGAGTTAGAACAAAAACTTCAAAGTGCCATAGATGAAGAGGAAAAACATTTTAAAAGATTTTTGAGTGCATGTAAAAAACTTGAAGTAAATTACCCTTTTAGTGAGAAAACTTTAGAGAATGAAGATGTGGTGGAGCGTCTCGACCAAATGACTTGGAGATTTGTAAAGATTCAAGACAGCATAGGCAGAAGGCTCATTCCTTATGTTGTGGAGTACCATTTTGACACTATTGACGGCTTGACATTTAAAGATATGCTCAACAAACTTGAAAAAGCAAATATCTTAAATGCACAAGATTGGAATCAATTTATGATTCTCAGAAATGACATCATGCATGTATATTCAAACGCTAACAAACTAGCTGAAACACTCAATGAGATTTATATTCGAAAGGATGATTTATATAAAATATATAGTACTTTAAAAACCTATATAAATAGAAATTAAAATTTAATGAATGCAGAGAAGAAAGACATTACATTCAACGATTATTGTAAAAATATAAATATTATATTTTGTGATATAGAAGCAAGTAAAACTACAAATAAAATACATGAGTTAGGATTTATTTATAAAGATAGAGAGCTTAGAACATCTTCTATCTCTCAAAGTATTGATTTTATATCTTCTATCAAATCAGATTTTATAGCAGGGCATAATTTTATTAATTTTGATTTAGAAAAATTAAAAGATACCTCATTAAGCAACTATCTTGAAAAGTACAATATTATAGATACCTTACCCTTGTCTTTGTTATTGTTCAATGAAAAAACTCACCATAGCTTACCAAAGAATTACAAAAGTGAAGATGATTTTAAAAATAATCCTGTAGAAGATTCTATAATTACTTTGAAACTTTTTATGAAACTCGAAGATAAGTTTAAGTCTTTAGAATCTGATACTCAAAATTTATTTTATTCACTACTCAAGGATGAATTGTATTTTAAGGGTTTTTTCATATATATAATAAAGAGTTTAAAACTATCTATTTTAAAAAAAATAAATATATATGATTTAATTTTAGATACACATCAAAAGAGAGTTGTAAATAAAGATTATTTAAAAGAACTAATTGAATCTAACCCTGTAGAACTAGTATATATACTTGCTTTATTAACGCCACATATTGAGATAAAATCACATCCACCAAAAGTACTGTTTGATTATCCGAATATAGTCAATATCCAAAAAAAGTTATGCTTTGATATTGATATAGCGAATGATAATTTAAGTGAGTTTTCAAAGGAAGTATTTGGATTTGATGAGTTTAATGAATTTCCTAGATTAAATGCTAGTATTCTTGATAATCCTACTATTTCTCAAAGGGAGATAGTAGAGGCTTCACTAAGAGATGATTCCTTTTTGTGCATACTACCAACAGGTGGAGGGAAGACATTTACTTTTTGGTTACCAGCAATTTATAAATCTTCTTCTTATAAATCCCTCACAGTTGTTATCTCTCCTCTTCAAGCACTGATAGAAGACCATATAAAGAGTTTTAATGCTAATGTTGCTAACTATAAAGCAGTCGCTATAAGTGGATTTTTAAGCCCCCTAGAACGAAGTGAAGCTATAGAATTTGTTATAAATGGAGAAGCAGATATTTTATATATTGCTCCTGAATCTCTTCGTTCGAACTCAATTTTTGGAATTTTAAAAAATAGATTAATAGAAAGATTTGTTATAGATGAAGTGCACTGCTTATCTACTTGGGGAAATGACTTTAGACAAGATTATTACTATATTTGTGAATATATCAAGGAACTTATAGAGGCTAAGCCTTTTCAAGACAGTATTCCTATATCTTGTTTTACAGCAACGGCTAAACCTAGTGTTATAGATGATATTGAGAAGTTTTTTTTAGATGGTTTAGACATAAAACTTGATAAGTATTTTGCAGTTCCAGAGAGAAAAAATTTAACATATAAATCTATAGAGTCTCAAAGTAAAAATAAATATAAAGATTTATTACAAATACTAAATGAACATGATGGTTCAACTTTAATATATATTCCATCATCTACAAAAGAGTGCGATAAAATTGCTGAACAGTTATCACTAGATACAGAAAAAAATGTCAAATCGTTTCACTCTAAGATAGAATCTGGAGAGAAGATGAATATACTTAAGGAGTATCTAGAGGACAAGATTGACATAATAGTAGCGACTACAGCTTTTGGCATGGGGGTAGATAAATCAAATATTATGAATGTCATACATTATGAAGTATCCGATTCTCTGGAAAGTTATGCACAGGAAGCGGGAAGAGGTGCTAGAAATAAAGACCTAAACGCTTACTGCCCAATACTTTTTGATGAAAATGATTTAGATAAACATTTTATCTCTTTAAATCGTTCTAAACTTACTGCTAGTGAGATTAATTCTATACTAAGAGTTATAAAAAAGTCAAAAAATAATGTAGTAAATAAAACAGCTTTCGAGTTAGCAAAAGAAGCAGGTTGGGATGTAGAAGACAGCTCTTTGGATTATAGTACAAAGGTAAAGACCGTTTTGCTTGAGTTAGAGAGAGAAAAGTATATAAGTAGAAAGAGGAATAAAACAAACTTTTTTGCTGATTCTATCGCTTCTAATTGTATGGAAGAATTTCACAAAAACCTAAATAACTCTAGTTATAACAGTGAAGAAAAACAAAAAATGACATTAGTTTTACAAAGTATTATAGGAAGAGGTAAGATAAAATCAATACAAGTAGATGAACTCGCATACATACTTGGATATGAAAAGCATGATATTTCACTGAGTATTAATCAACTAAAAGAGATGGATATTTTAGGAAATAGTAAAGATTTAAGTTTGGAAATAGATAAAACAGCTGTACATGAATTTAAAAAAGTGCAGACTATAGAACTCTTGCTCTTTGATTATATGGATTCTCTAATGAACTCACAAATATCTATGCGAGAGTTGAATGAGTATCTTCATAGCAAAAAAGTTATAACTAAAAATAGTATTGAGTTAATAAAATCAATAATAAAAAACTGGAAAGATAAATCTAATTTTATGTTTAAAAGAACAAATAGAGAACAAAATTTGTGGTATTTTAAATTTGAAAATAGTAGTAATATTAAAGAATTAATATTTACTAAGCACACAATAGCAAATAAGCTTATAGCTATTTTTACAGATAATATTGAAGTTAAAAAAAAAGAGACAATAGAATTTTCTTTAAAAGACTTATACGATAAGTTAGACAAAAAAATATCTATTAAGGAGATAGATAAAACTTTGTTATATCTTCATCATCTAAAGATTTTAGAGCTTTTAAATGGCAGGTTTATTAGTTATTCCCCTATGAGTATTTATAAGGGAGAAAAAGCATCAGGCAATAAAAAATATACATTAGTTGAATATAAAAATAGATTAGCGGAGCATTACAAAACAAAGATAGAATCTATCCATATTATGGGAGAGTATGCAAAAAGATTGCAAAATGATGACTATAAAGCGATACTTTTTTTAAAAGATTATTTTACATTGCCTTATGATAAATTTAAAAAACAATATAATCTTTTAAAAGAGCAACTTTCTCAACCTATAACAAAAAAAAGGTTTAAGAAACTTTTTGAAGAGATGTCAGACGAGCAGAGAGAGATAATAGAAGATAAAAAAACTAAAGCAATGATGATTTTAGCGGGACCTGGAAGTGGAAAAACAAAAGTTTTAGTGCATAAGATAGCTTCTCTTATATTGACTGAAGATATAAAGCCTGAACAGTTTATGATGCTTACATTTTCAAAGACAGCAAGATGGGAGTTTAAAAGTAGATTAAATAATCTAATAGGTGCATTATCGTATGACATAGAGATTCAAACATTTCACTCTTTTGCTTTAAAGCTGATAGCTAGAGTAGCAAAAAATAGTGATGAAGATATATTAAATAAAGCTATAGAAGAGGCAACAAAGCAGATAAATGATGGAGATATAGCTCTTCCACATATCACTGTCCTTGTTTTGGATGAGTTTCAAGATGTAAATGAAAATAGTTTTGAACTTATAAAAGCTATATATAAAGCTAGTAATGAAGAGTTGAAGATTATTGCTGTTGGAGACGATGATCAGTGCATCAATGAGCATGCAGGTGCAAGCGTTACATATATAGATAAATTTAGAGAAGAATTTGCTCAAAACGAAGAGAACGAGATGTCTTTTAAACAGTATGAATTGCTATGTAATTTTAGGAGTAATACGGATATAGTTGAGTACTCAAATGATTTCGCTGGCATGATAAAAAAAAGATATAAAACACATAAACTCTACGCTAATTCATCAAAAAGAGGTAGTGTTGAAGTTCACTCATTCCCATATGCTCAAAGTTTAGTTCCTGCTGTAATAGATTTAATAAAACAAGAAGAAATATATGAAAATATAGCGATACTTACATATACGAATGATGAGGTAATGCAGATATACTCACTTCTTATAGAAAATGGTATTGAAGCTAAATATATTATAGAAAGAGAAAAATTTGAGTTAAAAAATATTGTAGAACTTGTCGAATTTTGTCATGTACTCAATAGTTTTTTGCTAGATGAGAATTCATATAAAGAAAAGTATTTTAATGACGCACTTAAAATCATAC
>JAUSKV010000223.1 GCA_030646745.1 Sulfurimonas sp.
AGTCAATAGCATTAATCTTTGCTTTTATATCAATCGGGTCTGTAGTCTCTAAAAAATAGAGTTTTTTAGTGAGCGGTTTTGAGTGTTTTAAAAATTTATATATTGCATAAGTTCCAAGAGTACTGCCGCCTATGCCTATAACTACAATGTTTTTTTGTTTTACTGTTTTTGCATATGCTTTAAATTCGGTTGTATCTTGATGAACAAGGTTGTAATAACCAATCTCTTCTTTCTCTTTTTTTATCTCATTAAAGAGTTGTGCGTCTGATATAGTCGGGTTAAAATTGTGTTGATAGTTCATTTATTCTCCTTAGTTTTAGCATATACAAAAATTGAAACTACTCTATTTTACTTTATTATAAAAGTAGTTTGTAGCCTCTACGAAGCCATCTACACTTCCACAATCAAATCTTTTACCGTTAAATTTATAAGCGATTACTTTGCCCTTTTTTGCCTGAGCGAGAAGTGCATCTGTTATTTGAATCTCTCCGCCTTTTCCGGGTTTTGTCTCTCGAATGATGTCAAATATATCAGGCGTCAATATATATCTTCCAATAATTGCTAGGTTTGAAGGAGCGTCTGCAGGTTCCGGTTTTTCAACCATGTCCGTTACTCTCACAATTGATTTTTCTATCTCTTCTCCTGCAATTACACCATACTTATTACTGTCTTGCATCGGTATCTCTTCAACTGCTACGATTGAACATTTGTATTTTTCGTACAACTCTACCATTTGAGCCAAAACTGAGTCACCACCCTCATTATCGCACAAATCGTCTGCCAAAATAACGGCAAACGGCTCATTCCCTATAAGTGTTTCTCCGCAAAGTATAGCATGACCCAGTCCCTTCATCTCTATCTGTCTAGTGTATGAAAAAGTACAGCTTGTTATAACTTTTCTTATTTCTGTTAAATAATGCTCTTTTGAAGTCCCTTTTATCTGGTGCTCAAGTTCATAAGAGATGTCAAAATGATCTTCAATTGCTCTTTTACCGCGACCTGTTACTATTGCCATTGTGTCTAGTCCGGCACTTATCGCCTCTTCAACACCATACTGCAAAAGCGGTTTCGTAAGAACAGGTAACATTTCCTTAGGAATTGCTTTGGTAGCCGGTAAAAATCTTGTTCCATAACCTGCAGCTGGGAAAAGACATTTTCTAATTATTTTTCTATCTTTTGGCATTAATTATCCTTACTTCTTAAAATGATTCAGTTTATTATTATACCTTAAATTATTATACCTTAAATTATTATACCTTGAGTTTGTACACCTTGGCATGTGGAGTTGCAATAACCTTTTCAAAAAGTGTTTTGTCATACTCTTCTAAGACCATCAGCTGTATATAAAGAGAGTTGTATGTTTTATCATCTATCACTAAAAAAGTTTTGTAATCTGCCATATAAATCACATTCAAATACCCATTGTAATCTAACATCTGAACACTTTTCTGAAGCTCCATATTCGCATCATAAGAAGTTTTCACGAACCTTTTTACCGGAACACTTTTAGTGCCAATTTTTATACTCGACTCTTTTTTGCTAAGAGATATTCCACTTCCTAACTCTATCGCATTTTGTGTTTCCGAAAATCCTCTGCTTATAAAGAAAAAGGGTGCTGCCTGCTTTTCTCCATTCATCAAATTTATATATGAAAAGGCTGTTACAGTCGGGTAAATATCTAACATTCTGTATGGCAGATAGAAGTAGATACCATGCGTTTTCTCCGGCAGATGAATATCTGTGGCAAGTGAAGCTAAAAAATCATTCGTATCTTTAAATCCATAATCTTTTGTCATCTGCTCAATGTTTGTGAATGTTATCAGATTCTTATCTTTAGACTCTTCTGCTTTTTTGAATGTCTTTTCTGTGTATTCAACATCCAATCTTGCCATTTTTGCTGAAATCTGCTGAGGATTTGAGAGCATAAAACTAACTGGGAAATTTGATTCACCTCCATGTTTTCCACCGTCAATTAGCGTTTTTACATCCGTGTAGTATCGCAAAGGATAACCATAATCCCACCAAGAAATTATATAATCTTCTCTATCTAATTTTGTTTTTAATTTATCTAGTACTTGCACTTCATCCGCATTAAATACCGTCGGGACTTTGTAAGATTTTACATGCTCGATATTTGGATATAAAATAGCCAACGTAAAAGCTGCCATGCTAAGATATCTCAGTTTTGCATTGGGTATTCTTTGTGAAAGTTCGGTGATAAGAAATGCAACTCCGAAAGCCAAAACAGGAACTGCATATATGGTAAATCTCAGTCCTCCAACGCTCGCCAAAAAACCAAGCCCTATCATAGGAAGCGCAAAAAGCATAATTTTATGTCTATACGCCAAATAAGCAAAGCCAAGAAGTGATAAAATAAATGTCACTACATGCCCGCTTATTCGGTCTGCAAAGGTACTAAACGGAATCTGCCCTGCTTCACGAACCGTCTGCATAACAGAGTAAAAGTGAAGTTTAAGCCCAGTCTCTCCGACACTCACTGCATCTTTAAAAACATACCCTTTTAACTGAGACCAAATCGGGTCAAATCCACCGGTTGCAAAAAATGCTATGACCGAAATAGCTAAAATATGGTAGATATATTTTTGAAATCTCTCCTCTTTAAAAAGGAAAAAAGCTGCTAAAACAAGAGGAAATCTAATAAAGATATCCAAATTTATCATGGCAAACATCATAATTGCCAAAAGTTTATAGTTGTACAAATTTTTTCTCTCATATACTAGAGTAAATAAGAGTATCAAACCAAAAAATGAAAATTCCAAAGAGTAACTTTGAGCATACCACCATCTATAAGCCAAAATGTCAATCGCCGTGATAAGCAGATATTTATCTTCATTCGTTTTTATAGCCCAAATAATAGACCAGAGCAAAAACATCGGCAATACAATGTTGAGCATGTCGGTATCGTAGTAGCCAATCATGGTACGGTTATAGTAGCTGTGCCCTATCGAAGCCAAAAGTGCCGCAATAAAACCCATCTCTAAGTTATCAATACTTCTTGCAATCAAAATTACCGGAATAACAATTAAAGAGCTTAAAAAAACCGGCATGTAAAAGATAATGGTCTCAAAAGAGAGTGGCAAAATCTTTGCAAAAAATGCCGTAAGCATCGCATTTGCATCATTTATAGGGGAAAGGTCATTTGCTTGGTGAATTCCACTGAGAATATCTCTAGCCCCCTCGGCGTAATAGTAGCCGTCATTCGTGTTAATCATAAACTGCCCATTAAATTTAAAGGCTTCAACATCAGCAAACTGATAAGCCCAAATCATACGAACGACAACTGAAAATAGAAATGCGATAAATATATACGCGAGGGTTAGTTTTGTCTCATTTCTTATAGTGTTCAACTTTTAATCCTTTAATGTTTCATAAAATTTTATTTTTTGATTATATTCACTTATCTCTGAAACCCTATCATACTTGATAGCACCTTTGAGAAGTAATTTATATTTGTGTAAAAGAGTTTCAATAATTAACTCTTTCTTTGTAACTTCAAACTTTAGCAGCTTCTCCAAAGCGACAACTCTAAACCTATCCATACCCCAATGTTTCAGACTCAACTGGTCATCATTTCCGCCATATTTAGTAATAAGTTTTTCATCAATCAGCCCGATTAAATTTACACATGCCACTCTCAGCCACAAATCGTAATCTTCACAAACCTCTAAATTTTCATCAAAAAATCCCACTTCTTCCAATAATTTTTTATGAACTAAAGCAGCAGATGGAGCAATAATGCAGTGAGAGAGGCACTCAGCAAAAATAGCACCGCCCACTTTGTGAAACTTCTTAGCCATCTTCACCTCGATGCCATCTCTTATCCACTTCTCATCCGTGTAACTCATAAGGCATTCTGGATTTTGCTCATGAAATTCCACTTGTTTTTTGAGTTTATCCACATGCCACGCATCATCCGAATCCAAAAATGCAATCCACTGGCATGTGGAATTTTTTATGCCTAAATTTCTTGCACTTGAAACACCTGCATTTTTTTGATAAATATATTTGGCATACGGAAATTGTTTTGTAATTTGTGAGGTATTATCGGTAGAGCCGTCATCGATAATGATAACTTCGCTCGGCATGTGGGATTGTAAGTAAACCGAGATTAAAGCTCTTTGTAAAACTTCATAACGATTATATGTCGGAATTACAACCGTTATATCCATCCTCTACCAAACCTTGATTTCGTTATAAATACTGTCTCGCTCAACAGGCGTAAATCCGCTGTTTTTGATTAACCCAACGAACTCTTCAAGGTTTACACCGTTTGCACTCTTTGCACCTGCAGCGGAGTTTATCGACTCTTTTTCAATTGTTCCATCGAGGTCATTTGCCCCAAACTCTTGAGCGACCAAAGCAAGATTTACAGTCGAAGTCACCCAGTACGCTTTTAAATGCGGTACATTATCGAGCACAATTCGACTCACCGCCATCGTTTTTAAAATCTCATTTGCGGTAATTGGAGCTTCTATTTTTAGGTAGTTATTCTCTGTCTGATACACAAGCGGAATAAAGCAGTTAAAACCTCCCGTTTTATCCTGCAATTCACGAATACGCATCATGTGGTCAATGCGGTTTGCTCTGCTCTCTACATGTCCAAAAAGCATGGTTACATTACTCTTTTTGCCTCGCTCATGCCACTTCTGGTGAATCTCGAGCCACTGCTCTGAGGTAACTTTGCCCTTGCAGATGTAATCTCGTACCGTCTCATCAAAAATTTCGGCACCGCCCCCAGGCATAGAATCAACACCGTTTGCAACCATCAAATCCAAAATCTCATCATACGTTTTGCCGTAATGTCGCGCCAAAAAATCCACCTCTGCCGCAGTCAAAGCTTTGACATGCAGATGCGGATAAGCGGTTTTAATCTTTTTGAATATCTCCAGATACCACTCAAGCCCCGTCTCAGGATTATGTGCAGAAACGATATGCACCTCTTTAATCCCGCGACTCTCGATATCTTTGACAATCTCCATAATCTGTTCATGGCTCATCGTGTAGGGATTTGGATTTTTTCTATTTGCGGAGTAAGCACAAAATTTACAAACATCCGCACACACATTAGTCGGATTGATATGGCGGTTAATATTGAAGTATGTTTTTTTGCCATGGAGTGCTTTTCTTTTCGCATCCGCCAACTCGCCAAGTTCAAAGAAGTCCATCTCGTAAAGAGCAAGCGCCTCTTCAAAATTTATTCTGTTTTCCGATGCTATTTTCTCGTTCAAATTCATTTAATCTCGCTATTTATCTTTATTTTAAAGTCCCGGTGCTTTCCACATTGAGGTCGTGATATTATCATCTACCAACTTTAATTGCACTTCATATGCTCTTCTCCAACGCTCTTTTATCTCTTGATACTTCACAAAATATTCCATGTTCGGAATGAACTCTTTTTCCCAAACAACCAACTCTTTTGCGGCATGTGAAAGTGAATCATATATTCCAACACCCACTCCCGCCGCCATTGCAGTTCCCAGAGCCGTTGCTTCCGTAACGCGAGGAATTTTCACCCTGCATCCTGTCACATCCGCCAAAATTTGCGACCAAAGTTTACCGCGACTCGCACCTCCGGCAAAAACTATTTCGTCTATTTGCACACCCGTGAATGCTCTGATTTTTTCAAGATTTATACCTGAGACAATACACGCATTCTCCTGCAAACTTCTAAACATCGAAGCACGGTTACAGATTTGAGGGTCGAGTGAAAGGTTCAAAAAACTAGGAGCGGCATGGTACCATTTGCCATACTTCATAGAGTCTGAAAATATCGGGATAATGCCGTGTGAACCGACGGGGATTTTAGAAGCTTTTTCTTCCAAAACTTCGTAAGTGTCGATGCCTCTTTTCTCTGCTTCTAGTTTTTCCGTTTCACAAAAAGCATCCCGAAACCATCGCATAATGAGACCGCTAAAAAAGGTAATTCCCTCCGCTTGAGAGAGGTTTGGCACGGCATGTGGATTGACGCGGATTGCCATATCTTTTGGCGGCAGAGTATCGCTCGAAATATTCACAACCTGTTGCCAAAACGAACCACCCAAAATAGCTACTTGACCAATTTCAACCACGCCCAAACCGACACTTCCAAGCCCAACATCACCGCCGCCCAAAACAACTTTTGTCTGCATGGATAAACCTGTTTCATCAGAAGCTTTTTCGCTCACACTTCCCAAAAGCGTACCCACTTCATAGCATGCGGGAAATATGTCATCTTTAAGTCCAACGCGTTTGCACATTTCCACATGCCAATCACGATTTGCCAAAGAAAAAATTCCCGTCGTACCGCCGTTGCTCGGGTCTGTCGCTATCACTCCGCTAAGACGCGCCAAAATCCAATCCCCGATCATAGAGATTTTTGCAACTCTCTCATAAATCTCAGGTTTGTTGTTTTTAAGCCACAAAATCCGAGGAATTGCACCCAAAGCAAATGTCTGCCCCGAGAGTGCATAAAACTCCTCTTCAATCCCGACAAAATTTTCTTTGAGATATTTTACCTCGTGCGAAGCTCTCGCATCCACATTTGCAACTGCCCAAAGCTCCATACCATCAGCGTCATAAAGCACAATTCCCTCACGCATACTTGTTGCACTCAGAGCGATTATGTCCTCACCTTTGAGATTTGCTTTTTGCAAAGATTCTCTAATACATCCACATGCCAAACCCCAATTCGTTTCACAATCAAAACTCATAGAATTCGCCACACCAGCCTCTTCCAAATGCGTCCACTCTTTTTGAGCGACGGATATTTGATTGCCAAGTGTATCAAAAATCACCGCACGGATACTTCCCGTTCCTGCGTCTATTGCCATTAAATATTGCACTGTTTTATCCTTTGCGAAAAAATACTTTTCTATTGATTGAATAAATTGTTTAGTTTCTGTTTGAGTTCGTCAAAGTTTGGATGAGAAAAGTCATACGGAGCATTAGGGTAGGCTTTTTTATAAATTTCATTTAATACACTTTTATGATTTTCTTTGGACTTAAACTCGGAACAATCTAAAAAAGTTTCTATGCATTTTTTTTGTTTTATTGGTATAGTTGAAAGGATTAATGATTCCAAATAGCCATCTTTTGTTTGTGGGTTACATGTAACATAAATATCTGCTATGTCTGATAAAGACAACTTGATGAGAACATTGTTCAATTCATTTTTTGTATTTTCAAACCCACCAGACACACTATCATTTGCTTCATAGTCAGCATCAACTACAAACAAAATTTTGCTAATCAACTCTTCTTCTATTTGTAATTTTAACTCAGCATATTTTGTATCTTCAATTTTAAAAAAATTACTTTTAGTTCCAAAGCCAAAAAATTCAACTTTATCTATGTCATGCCCTAAATTTTCAATCAAAAGTTTTAACAGTTCATTATCATTTGTTTTTTTAGAATTTCCTTCATGAAGTATGGCAACCTTTACCATCCTCTTACCTCATGATCATCATCAATGCTATCTTGCAACATTTCAAAATCTCTAACACCAGCTTTTATACTGCCATCATTTAATCTGCTCATTTTTATATAGCTAATATCTTTATCTTCAAGCTTTTTAGAAACTCTAGCATACGAGTCTATACACTCTTTTGAGTGAGTTGTGGCAAAAACTTGTACATTTAATTTTTTAGAAACTTCTAAGATAATATTCCAAATTTCATCAAGTTGTGTGTAGTGAATTCCATTATCTATCTCATCAATAAACAAATATCCATTCTCACACTTATATAGAGAAGTAACTATTGAGATAAGATGTCTCACTCCATCTCCAAATTCTGTAATCTCAAGATATTCATCTCCAATTTTACATTGAGGTTTTTCATCTATAATTTTAAAAGCTTCTATTTTATCATCGAATTTATTAAGAATATCATTTAAAAAATATTCGTCATCTTTTTTTTGTATCGCTGAATAATTACTGATAATTTGACTATTAAATAAACCAAAATTATCAATAAATTCAATACTGCTTATCGATTCTGATTCATATGAAAAATTATTAATATTTACTTTGACATATTGTTTATTAAAATCAAAAACATACTGTTTTATTCCTTCTAAATCTTCTATACTAAATGATGCTAAATTAATATTTGATTTTGTAAATATTTTATTACTTTGTTCAATGAATACTTTAGCACTTTTACTAGCACCATTTAATATATTTAAGTTTTCTCTCATGAATTTAATACCGTATAAGGAACCAACAAAAGATTTTAAACTTTTCGCTTCTACATTAACATAACAAGCCTCCATAAAAGCCGTCTTACCAACATTATTTTTCCCGCCAATGAGATTTACTCTTTTAAATCCATCCGCTTTGAAATCTTTGAAGCACTTAAAATCTTTTATCTCTATCTTTGTCAATAAATGTTTATCCATAATTGCGACTCCTTACAAAATATCTATTCTAAATTTTTCAGTTATTCTATCAAAATCTGCTTCACAAACAGCGTTATGAGTGAATTTTGATTTTCACTTCTTCAACTTCGCCTGTTCCAACTCCCAATACTCCATCTCAAAACTATCCTTTAAACTTATACTTTTGTATCCGCCTAGTTTGTCGGCTCGAAGAACCGCCATCATGGTGTGTCCTACAATGTCGTTTATGATGTTTGCCTCTTGCTCAGAATTTGCGCATGCAACGATTCCGTACTCTTTTACGACTATATAGTTTGGTGCAGGGTTGAGACAGATTTCATTTTTTGCAAACTTTTTAAAATAGTTTTCGTACTCATTTTTGTAGTTTTCTATCGCTTCTTCGATATTTTCATCTTCTAAAATCATAGGGATTCTTTTTGTTCTTATGATATGTTCAGGGGTTAGAATGCCTCTTGTTGCGAACTCTTTTAGGTCTGAATGCGAAGCATAGTTTTTTGCCAAGTCGCTTCTGTTTTCTTTTAGAATTACTTCATACCCTTTCTCTTTTGAGAGGAGTTGTTGGAGTTTGTCGATATCAAAGAACTCAGGCTTTGGCGTGGCTGTGCTTGTGAACTCCACTTTCGCATGTTTCTCCAAAAACGCCTCGGCATATGTCACTGATTCTATCATCTTGTCATACGATTTTTTAGCATCATCATCAAAGGTAAAAATGCCGTGATTGTGCAGAATTATCCCATCAACTGCGTTCCAATCCAGCCCTTGCGTCATTTCATAAATCGTTCGTGCGAGAATAAATCCGGGCATCACATAGGGAACGATTAAAAAGTTTGGAAACACTTTTTCTATATTTTCTATTCCAAACATAGAATTGGAAATAGTTACGACTGCATCGGCATGCGTATGGTCAACAAATTTATAGGGAATAAGTGCATGGAGTATTGCTTCAACGGATGGATTTGGAGCGGTTTTGTCAATCATAGCATCTTTCTGACCCGCTACCATGTCACTGTCGCAAAGCTCTTTTAATTGTGCCATCTTCAAAAGTGTTTTCATCTTCACAGGCGAAAAACCCTCCGCTTTTATGCTTACCAAATCCCAACCGCTTCCCTTGACAAAAAGTATCTCTTCGTCCTCAACCATACTTTTTACAGAGGTATTTCCGCCACCATGCAAGACTAATTCATCACTTCTTCCCAACAGATTGGATGTATAAACCCGTAACTCTAAATCAGTTTGAAAACTTTTTGCCTCTTCATATAACCATAAATTCTTCAAAACTTATCCTAAAACTTCTAGTTCATCTGTATATTTTTCTAAACAGTATGGCTCGTAACTTGATTTATAGACTGCGTAGTGCGCCGAAGCTTTGTGTCCGTCCAGTGCTTTTTCATCCCTCCAACTCTCATACGCCATAAATTTTTGCGGCTTATTCTCATACTGAAAAATTTCATAGAAGATACAGCCATCTTCCGCCTTGCTTGGTGCTACCATTGCACTTAGAAGCTCTTTCATCATCTCTATCCCATCCGGTTTTGCTATAAAAGTCACTCTTTTTATAATCGCCATTTTTTGCTCCGTAGTTGTTCAATTTTTAATCTTTGGATTATAGCAAATTTCCTCACTTTGACTATAATGTTGTAAAACTATTAAGAGACTGAAATTATGGATTTACTGCTGCAAATAGAAGATATAATAGAAAAAAACGGCTCCGATTTTGAGCTTTCAAAGCTTTTTAAAGCCTACATCAATGAGTACAAGACTTCACTCCCAAAGCTCTTTGAAAGCTCGCAAGGCAAGGATTTTTTGGTAAAACATACAAAAAAGCTAGACTCCATACTCTCTTTGATGTACAAGGTAACGCTTAGAAGAATTTTTGGAAACTACATTCCCATGAGCAGCTCCATCCCCATTGCAATAGTTGCACTCGGAAGTTATGGACGGGAGCAGTTGTGTGTTCACAGCGACATAGATTTACTTATTGTTTATGAAAAAGTGGATGGCTACAATACGCAGCTTATCATAGAAAAACTCTTCTATTTGGCACTAGATGCTGGGCTAAAACTGGGTCACAGAGTACATGAAACAAACGATTTGTTCAAAGCAAGCGATGAGGATATAACCATCCGCACATCTCTGATGGAGTCAAGACTTATCACAGGTTCGCCTTACACTTGGCATGCAACGCAAAAACAACTCAATAAAATTCGTCTTTACAAACAAAAAGAGTTTATTCTCGCCAAAATCGAAGAAGCGCAAATTAGAAGAAAAAAATACCCGACCTCTATGCAGCCGAATATAAAAGAGAGTGTGGGTGGGCTTCGCGATACGCAGCTTCTTTTTTGGGTAGCACAGACAATTTACGGGATTTCAAATCTAAGAGAATTAAGCCAGATTTTATTTAGCGATGAGGAGTATAAAGAATACCGCATTGCACTGGAACTTCTCTTTCGCGTTAGGAGTGCTCTGCACCTCATCACAAACAAACAGGAGGATAGACTTCTCTTTGAACTGATGCCGCAAGTAAGTGCCATGCTGGGCTTTAAAAATGAGAAAAAAATGGCTTCTAAGGTGCTTGAAGCACAGTGGCGCATAAGCAACTTTACGCAGATATTTGTAAAGAAGATGGTACGACCTTTTATTGTAGAGAAACAAAATATCAGTAAATTTAAGTCACACCGCCTGAGAAAGGGGATTTATGAGTATGATTCAAGGCTTTTCGCCTCTTTTAACCTTAAAATTCAACCCATAAACTCACTTTTGGAGCTTTTAGTTTCACTCCCTGACAAGGAGTACCACTTTGATGCAGGTTTTTTAAACCAGTTTACCTACACAAAAATTTCCCATCCTCTCAATCAAAGAACTTATACACTCATAAAAGAGCTTCTAAAGAAAAAAAATATGTACTGCTTTTTGAAACTTTTTTATGATGCCGGCATACTCCATGAAATATTTTCAAGTTTTAGAAAAGTGATGCACCTTCCGCAGTTTGACGGCTACCACACCTATCCGGTGGACATTCACTCCATTAAATGTGTAGAAGCGTTAGAGAATATCAAAGAGCCTTTCATTCAAAAACTTTATGACGAGCTGAGCGAAGAGGAAAAACTGCTTTTAAAAGTGGCAGTACTTCTGCATGACTCAGGAAAGGGTCGTAAACAAGACCACAGCGAAGTGGGTGCAAAGCTCATTGTTCCTTTCGCAAAACATTTAAAGCTCAAACCGGAGTCGATTGAGCGAGCCGTCACCCTTGTAAAACAACATGTTCTTATGAGCAGTGTCGCTTTTAAAGAGAACATCCACAATGAAAACACACTCTACAATTTTATGTCAAATATTCATGATGACAAAAATCTGAAACTTCTCTACATTCTTACCTATGCTGATATAAACGGGGTGGCGGGGGAAACATATAACTCTTTTAACTCCAAACTGCTTTTTGATTTGTACAAAAGTGCCTTGGAAGTTTCACAAAACAGTGACAGGATTACAGACGCTACAAAAAGATTGAATATAGAAAAAAAAGTTCAGCACCAAGAGGAGTTTAAAGCCCTGCCAAAACTTTTACAAACAAAAGTTTTACGCATAGAATCAAATCTTTTCTTTTTTAAACACTCAATCCCCGACATAATCTGCATAGCGACCAAAGCAAATGAGACCAAAGAGTACAGTTACAGCATCAAAGCTGTGGATTCGCTCACCATAGAGATTTACAGAAAAATTCCTCTCAACATAGGATATCTGCTAGCAACACTTGCACATTTGGATGTCGGCTCCATGGAGATTATCACTCTCTTTGACAATGTGAAATATTTTAAAATTGAGTTTGTTAAAAATGTTGAGGGGGATGAACTTTTAGAGGTCGAAGAGATTATCAAAAAAGCCTTCGATATGTCTTTGCATGTGGAGCTAAAAAACATTAAAATAACAAGAAAAGAGATACATATAGATTGCGAGCATTCGCTCACACATGCCGAACTTACTGTTCATACAACAAATCAAAGAGGTCTTTTGGCGTATATCATGAACTGTTTTGAAGAGTTGAAAATCAACATAGTAACCGCCAAAATTCACACCACAAAAAACAGAGTCAGAGATAGTTTTTTAATGGAGAAACAAAACGATATATGCAATAATGTCGAGCAAATTTATAAATTATTA